>NZ_CANMGY010000006.1 GCF_947497555.1 uncultured Umboniibacter sp. | reverse complement strand
GGTGCCCAGAGGCGGAATCGAACCACCGACACGCGGATTTTCAATCCGCTGCTCTACCGACTGAGCTATCTGGGCAAGGTGTAACTGAGTTGTAAATTCGACGCTAATGCTAGGAAAAGAAGCGAATATATGAAGTGGTGCCCAGAGGCGGAATCGAACCACCGACACGCGGATTTTCAATCCGCTGCTCTACCGACTGAGCTATCTGGGCAATCATTAACAACGGGGCGTATTAAACGAATTTTAGCCTTTATCGTCAACCTATTTTTTCAAAAAAAATCATCTAATTCAATCTGTTAGCCGTCTGTAGACCGTGAATTTAGGATTGTCTAGTCAATAGCGTCTTTAATGATGAAGTATTGTCCAGTTCAGAGATAGCTAATAATTTCTAAGGATTCGGTACGTCACCTAGGTTTCACAGCGCCTTGCATTAGCTTTCTTCGGGAATATAGCCATCAGCCTGATCGTAATTGTCACCGCGCATATAGGCTTTAAGTTGCTCTGTGAGGTAGCCCCGATGTTCTTTATCCATTAGGTTAAGACGCTTTTCATTGATTAATCGAGTCTGATGCTGAAGCCAGCCATCCCAAGCTTCCTGAGAGATTGTCTCGTAAAGCTCTTTACCTAGTGCACCAGGCATCGGCGGTCTAACTAATCCGGGCAATTCACGTTGTAATTTTTGGCAGTGTATTAGTCTACTCATTTGCTTATCGGAGCCTCCGCTAACAGCGTGCTGAGAATTCGCTCCACAGGGCGAGCGATACCTACTTGTGCAGGAAAAGCTGGATCATACCAAACCCCGCTACTTTCAGCTACTTGCTGGGGCTCGTGGATACTCACTAGCAGTGGCTTCATGAGCAACTTAAAATGACTGAAAATGTGCTCGATACTGGCAAGCTCGGTTGCGTTGAGCTTCGCTGAGCTGCCAAAGGGAAGGGATTCAAGCTCATCGGGATGGCTAATTTCCGGGAAGCAATGAAGCCCTCCCCATATTCCAGTGGATGGGCGCTTTTCTAGCCAAATAGCGCCATCCTGACGTTGGAAGAGCACCGGGTAGGTTTCCCGTGTGGGTGATTGTTTCTTAACTTTTTTATTCGGATAGTCCGTTTGCCTGAGCTGCTGGCGAGCAAGGCAATGGTCTTTAACGGGGCAGGTATCGCAGTCCGGCTTCGAGCGTGAACAGGTGGTTGCGCCTAAGTCCATAATGGCCTGGGTATAATCGTTGCAGCGAGTCTTTGGCGTGGTTGCTTCGGCAAGTGACCAAAGTAACTTTTCAGTTGCCCTGATACTAGGATGTCCTTCAACCGCGAATACTCGACACAAAACACGTTTGACGTTGCCATCCAAAATCGCTGCATGCTGGCCTTGGGCAATACTCGCAATGGCACCTGCGGTAGAACGACCAATTCCGGGAAGTTCGCTTAGCGCTTCAACACCAATAGGAAATTCGCCTTGGTGTTGGCTACACACTAATTCAGCACAGCGGTGCAGATTCCTAGCGCGAGCGTAGTAACCCAGACCACTCCAGAGGTGAAGAACGTGATCAATGGGGGCGGCAGCGAGTTCTTCCACGGTAGGAAACTCTGCTAGGAACTTGAGGTAGTAGGGGATAACAGTTTTCACCTGCGTCTGCTGTAGCATGATCTCAGAGAGCCAGACCCGATAGGCGGTTTTATTTTGTTGCCACGGGAGGTCTTTGCGACCCACCTCGTCATACCACGACAAAACGGAACGGGAGAAGCTGTTTGCCTGCTCGCTAGAGATTACTGTTGACATATGTTTGCGCTGAATTATTAATTGAGTGAACGAGCCTAACAGAGGCAACGAAAAACTTTAAAAAGTTTTTCATTAAGGTGATCTTTTTAGGTGCTGACGGCGAACAAAGCTCGGGCCAATTTGTTACTCGATTGTACATACAATTGAGGCATACTAATTACAATACATTTGACTACTTCAAACTGATGCATAGGTTATAATTGCTCAGTCGACACGGGAGATGACTCATGCAGCGCAGCGCAACGGTTACGCGTAATACGAAAGAAACTCAGATTGAAGTTGAACTCAATATTGATGGAACTGGCCAAGCCGATTTAGACACCGGCGTGCCTTTCCTAGACCACATGTTAGATCAAATAGCTCGCCACGGTTTGTTTGACCTGCGAGTAAAGACGGTAGGTGATACCTATATAGATGATCATCACTCGGTTGAAGACACCGGTATTACGCTGGGTCAAGCACTGTCAGAAGCAGTCGGAAATAAAGTGGGTATTACTCGCTTTGGTCACAGCTATGTTCCCTTGGACGAGTCATTATCACGTGTCGTTATCGATTTTTCCGGACGTCCAGGATTGTTTTTGAATGCCGAATTCACCCGAGGTGCTATTGGCCGCTTTGATACGCAATTAGTTTGGGAGTTCTTTCAGGGCTTCGTGAACCACGCTAACGTAACGCTGCACATTGATAACCTCAAAGGCAAAAACGCCCATCACCAGGTAGAAAGTATTTTTAAAGCGTTTGGTAAAGCCTTGAGAATGGCTCTGACCGCCGATGCACGTCAGGCAGGTCAACTTCCCTCTACCAAAGGTGCTTTGTAAATAGCTATGCAACGAATTGCAGTCATTGACTATGGAATGGGCAACTTACACTCTGCGGCAAAGGCCTTGAGCGCGGTGGCTCCGAATGATGAAGTCATAGTAACTCACGATAGTGCGTTAATTAGTTCGGCGGATCGAATTGTCTTCCCTGGTGTGGGGGCAATCGGCGACTGTATGGCGGCCATTAAACATCACGGCGTAGACAAAATACTCGGCTCTGCATGGAAGAATAAGCCAATTCTAGCTATCTGCGTGGGGATGCAAGCGCTATTCAATCACTCAGATGAGAGCGGTGGCGTTGATTGTCTAGGGCTCTTGGATGGTTCGGTTAACTTTTTCGACCGCTACCCATCCGTGAGCGAAGCCGGACTAAAGGTTCCTCACATGGGTTGGAATAAGGTTAAGCAGATGCCACACCCTCTATGGGACGGTATTGATGACTTGGCTAGATTCTACTTTGTTCATAGTTATTTTGTTCATGCGCAGGATCAAAACTTAGTGGTTGGGCAGACCGAATATGGCGAGGTGTGTGATGTGGCAGTAGCGACGGACAATGTGTTTGCTGCCCAATTTCATCCTGAAAAAAGTGGTTCAGATGGCCTCAAGCTATTAAGTAATTTTGTAAATTGGAGTGTTTAAGTGTTAGTTATCCCCGCAATTGATTTGAAGGACGGCGCCTGTGTTCGTCTACTTCAGGGACGAATGGAAGATGCGACCGTATTTTCAGATGATCCGTTGGCAACGGCGACACGATGGGTGGACGAAGGTTGTCGCAGACTGCACTTGGTGGACTTAAATGGCGCCTTTGAAGGTAAGCCGGTTAACCATGACGCAATTACCTCCATCGCTAGTGCTTACCCAAAGTTACCGATTCAGATTGGCGGTGGTATTCGCGACTTAAAGACAATTGAAGCCTATTTAAAAGCCGGCGTTAGCTACGCCATCATTGGCACGCAAGCCGTGGTAGATCCCGATTTCGTTACTCAAGCCTGTAAAGAGTTTGCCGGTCACATAATTGTTGGCTTGGATGCAAAGGACGGCTGGGTGGCAACGGACGGCTGGGCGAAGACTTCCAACGTGAAGGCAACGGATCTCGCTAAAAGATTCCGAGATGATGGCGTTGATTCAATTGTCTATACGGATATCGCAAGAGATGGAATGATGCAGGGTGTCAATATCGAACAGACGGCTGCTATGGCCGATGTGGGTATTCCTGTTATCGCCTCAGGCGGCGTAAGTCATATCGACGATATCCAAGCTATTCTGAATCGCAATCACAGCGGCATTGTGGGCGCTATTTCAGGGCGAGCAATTTACGAAGATAAGTTGAATCTCCGTGCTGCTCAGAAGCTCTGTGATGAGTTCAAATAATGGCGCTAGCTAAACGAATTATTCCCTGTTTAGATGTTGAGAACGGCCGAGTAGTAAAGGGCGTAAACTTCGTAGGCATCCGCGATGCGGGTTGCCCTATTGAAATCGCACGACGTTATAACGAAGAGGGTGCCGATGAAATCACCTTTTTGGACATTACCGCTACCCATGAAGCGCGCGATACCACCTATAAAACCGTGGAAACGATTGCCGGCGAAGTATTTATTCCGTTGACTGTGGGTGGTGGGGTTCGAACCGTTGAAGATATTCGCCGCTTGCTTAATAGCGGAGCCGATAAAGTGAGTATCAATTCCGCCGCCATAAAAAATCCCGACTTGGTAGATAATGCGTCGGCGAAATATGGTGTCCAGTGTATTGTCGTTGCGATTGATGCGAAACGAGTGCCTAGCCCAGATGGTCAATTGAAGTGGGAGATCTTTACCCATGGCGGCCGCAAAGCTACCGGAATTGACGCGCTATGGTGGGCAGAGCATATGGCTGAACGAGGAGCGGGTGAGCTACTCGTTACCAGTATGGATAGAGATGGCACTCGAGATGGGTTCGATCTGCCATTGATGAAGGCCATTAACTCACGTGTGAACGTGCCGACCATTGCATCGGGAGGTGTAGGTAGTCTTCAGCATTTAGTGGATGGCGTTCTTGAGGGCGGTTCCGATGCGGTGCTTGCCGCGAGTATCTTCCATTTTGGCGACTATCGAATTGAAGAGGCGAAACGAGCGTTAGCGGACGCAGGTATCGAAGTTCGCCTCTAATTGCTGTTGGGAATACTTACAGTAATCTATCTAGGATCCCTCACTTGTAACAGCGTGCCACTACGCCGACTTTTAGCGTTTGGATCATTAGTTGTTGTAGTGGCATATCTGTATAACAATTATACGATTTTCTACCATGCTGTAGGTTCGGAGGTGAACCTATGACTCAGCTATATTTTGTTTCCCAGAATGACGATTCAATATTGTGGGCTAATCGCAAGCTACGTGCGCTAGGCTTTGACGATAATCAGATAGAACTCTACCGAACACCGAACAACCCTCAAGCGTCGCTCAACAGCTTTCTTCACAGCTACTGGTTCCGTTACGGTTTTGCAGGCTTAGCTGTTGGTTTGATACTTAGTGCATTGCTCTATGCAATTCTCCCCAGTGCCTTCCTAGCTACGGTAGGGTGGGGTTTCTTTATTCCGATAGCGGTGTTAATTATTGGCTTAGCAACTTGGGAAGGGTCCTTCATCGGAGTACAGAAGTCATTTCAGACCGTTCAGCGATTGAGCTCTGCACTGACCAAAGGGTATGAGGTGGTAGGAGTCGACATTGAGGAACGAGATATTGCCGCGGTCATTTCAGCCATGGACGACCGCAACGATATTAAGCTGTTGTGATTAAGCGTTACGCCGCTCGGCCAGGGCCAAACCACTTCGAAAACTGTTTGGGGCTGGTCGCAGCAAAACTCAAGTAATCATCAAGGCCTTCGCGAGCTGCTTCAAAGCTATCGAACGGGCCGATGTTTACATCTTCGCGAGTGCGGAAGAACCAGAAATCGTCCTGGACGTAAAAGCGACTAGGTACCGCTACCAATTTAGACATTACAAATCCCTCTATCTTAAGATCACACTTCATGCGTGATAGATGTCTGTGTTACGCAAAGTGTAGTCAGTTGACTTGTTTTAAATTGTGAAGCGCGTCACAAAAGTAAACATTTTTGATTTACTCGCGTGGTGAAACGTTTTTTTTTTTAAATGCTACCCCAAGCTTAGAAAGCTGTGAAGACTTTCTGCAGGTCTTCGGAACTAGGCACTGCGCGATGAAGCGAGTGCACTGTCCCGACCACAGTGGTCCTAACCCTCTGTTGGCGGTAGGCTCGCCGCAGAATTTATTATCATTCCCTGCATGATATTCAGCGCGCTGAACAGTTGGTTGTCCTGTTTGAATAGTGAGGTAGCGGTCTCAGTTGTTGAATCATTCAATCGTTCTCGCTCTCCGTAGTCCTCTTGCCCCTCACCATTTGCTAGATGGCCACTAAGATCTGCCTCAGATGGCCAGAGGTTTCGAGGTTGTACGGCTTCCACTCGGGCGCGCTCAACGACAACGTCTGGCAGGATTCCATAAGCTTGGATAGAGCGTCCCTTCGGCGTAAAGAAGAGTGCGGTAGTGAGTTTAACGGCGGTGGTTTCACTGATTGGCACCACCGTTTGCATTGAGCCTTTGCCGAAGCTGCGAGTGCCCACTAATAATGCACGGTTATAATCCTGTAATGCACCGGCGACAATCTCCGACGCCGAGGCCGAACCCTCATTAATGAGGATAATTAAAGGTCGCCCGTCAATCTGATCTGGCGTTGAGCCTTCTAAACGAAGTTGGTTTTCCGTCATCTGACCTTCGGTATAAACGATTAGACTTGGAGGAAGAAAAAGATCGGCCATATCCCTTGCGGCGTTAACAACGCCACCGGGGTTATTACGAAGATCTAAGATGACTCCGGCTACCGACTCTTCCAAAAGTGAAGTAATCGCCGCGTTGACTTCGCTCCCCGAATCTTCTTGAAATTGACTGACACGGATGTAGCCAATGTTATCTCGGAAAACCTGATGTCTAACACTAGGCACGCTAATCCGTGCTCGCTCGATAGTCACCTCCACTAGGCCATCCGAGCCCTCACGAATAATCTGTAGTGTGACCGTGGAGCCCGGTTCGCCACTCAGTGCATCAATAGCTTCCTCAACCCCAAGTTCGCGAACCGTTTCATCATTTATCTGGACAATTAAATCGCCTGCCTGAATGCCGGCCTTATCGGCAGGGGTCTCGTCGATGGGAGTGATGACTCGAACACCGGACCCTTCGCCTACAATCTCTACGCCAATACCTCCGTAGCCACCTTCCGAGCTATTGCGCAGGTCCACGAAATCATCGGCGTCTAAATAGCTAGAATGAGGGTCGAGATTACTAAGTAGTCCCTTAATGGCATTCTCCAGCATGGTTTTGTCGTCGAGTTCGCTGACGTAATTAACCCTTATTTGCTCGTATATTGCCGTGAACCTTCTCAGTTCTTCCATGGGAAATTCGGCTGCTACTTCTCCCTCGGCAAGCATATCGGTTGAGGGTTCCTCGGCGAGAACGGTTTGACAGGCGAGGAGCGCAAGTAAGACGGTGATCATGCGATTCATAGTGAAATTCCTAGTTTGAAAGCCACCTTTGTGGGTTAATGGCTTTACCATTGTGTCTGATCTCAAAGTAGAGCGCGGTTTCATCTAAGCCGCCACTATTACCAATAGTAGCTATGATTTCGCCAGCTTCTACCCATTCGCCAACGGAACGCAATAGACTTTGATTATGCGCATACAGGGTAAGGTAGCCATCGCCATGATCGAGCGCGATGAGGAGCCCCTGCCCACTTAACCAATTAGCGTAGACAACTCGGCCATAGGCCACTGCGGAAACGTCATCTCCCATACGGGCTAAAAATCTATGTCCCTGCCATTTGATAGAGCCTTGGCGGGTTTGACCGAAACGATCGATCACACTACCGGCAACGGGGTTGGGCAGTTTGCCCTGTAATTCAGCAAATGGAATACGCGAGGCAGGTGGCTGTAACGATGCGATCGCTCGCGAGAGCTCTCGGACTACCTGCTCAAGTTGAGCTCGCTCTGCGCTTAACTGTTCTAGTTGAGTGCCTGAAGCGGATATTCTCTGCGCGAGTTCAGCACGGCTTCGCTCGCGTTGAGCTTGACCCACTCTGAGTTCCGTCAAGCCATTAGTGGCTTCGCTTCTACGTTGGCTGACCTCGGATAAATTTCGAATTCGCTGGCGTTCAATCTCCTGTAACTCCGTCAATTCGTTTTGATAGCTTAAAAACGCTTCTTGCTGCGCCGCATTGAGGATTTCGAAATGAGTTACTTGACGTTGTTGTGCGGCCGGGTCGGCGGATAAGAGTGCAGCAAGGCCGTTACTATTTCGATTACGCCAAGCCTGTTGGAAGATACTCGCCATTTCGAGCTCGGTTTGGCGAAGTCGCTCCTGAGCAGTCCTTTGAGTATCGAGGATTTCATCTAGCGCTTGTTGGGCACTATTGAGACTAGCCGAAAGGCTACGTAGCTGAACCGCTAAACGGCTGACGGCTCGCTCGTCTTCAGCGAGCTTTAATTCAAGTTCACCGAGAGAACCTCGATCAGCTTGGAGTGCTTCTTGAAGTTGTGTTATATGACGGTCTAGTTCGGCCAATTCGGCCTGCTCATCGTCGGAATCCGCCCAATTAGATGAAGCGCCGAGTACGCTTAAGCAGACAAGGAATATCAATGATCGCATAGTTGGATTGAGCTTTTATTAAGATACCTTAATGTACCGCACTCTGCGCTGCTTTGTCAGTGCCCAAGGGAAACAAATCCTTGCATTGAATACTTCTCCGCTGCCCGTTATAGTGCGTGTTCTAGATAAGTAGCGCCTTAAAGTTGGCGCTACAGCCTTTTCGATAGTTTGGAGTGTTATTCACGTGGATCATTTTTTTATCTTCATTAGTCAGCAGTGGATGCTGGTCAGTGCCTTGATGGTGTTGATATATCTGTTTGCAATGAACGAGCGTAACCGCGGTGGAACGCTGATTAATCATCACCAACTCACTACTCTGGTTAATTCGCGCGATGCGGTTGTTGTGGACTTGCGAGACAAGAAGGAGCGTAAAGCGGGCTTTATCGTTGATTCCAAACATATCACCTTTAGTCAATTTGACGCGAAAATGTCGGAGTTAGAGTCGGACAAAGACAAGCCAATTATCTTAGTCGATAAGATGGGCCAACACACTGGTAGTATCGGTAACAAGATGAAAAAAGCAGGCTTTGAGGTATTTCGACTTAATGGCGGTATCGCAGAATGGAAAAATTCGAATTTACCGCTAGTAAAGGGTTGAAACTGAATTAAGGTGCCCCCATATCTTTTAATAGAGAATGGAAAAATTGCTTTCCCGCAACGTTAAGCCTGAAGATTGGCAGCTGGAAAAGTAGCGCTCGATTCGAGTAGGGACCTCTAGGAAGCGAAGTGACTTATTTAAATTAAAGTGACTTGCCCCAATCGTAGACTCACCCATTGGTGGATAAATACAATAATCGACATGAGTCGAATTTAAGAGAGTTAGGTAATTATCATGGCAGACAATGAGAACACAGTAGCGGTAAACCCAGAAGCTACTGGATCAGAAGCACCTCAGCAGCAGTTCGTTATGCAGCGTATTTACGTCAAAGACATTTCCTTTGAAGCCCCGCAGGGCGCTGAGGCGTTTAAAAAGCAGTGGCAACCCGCTATCAAGCAGGACATCAACACCGCGTCGACTAAGCTTGATGAGAAGAATCACGAAGTTGTGTTGACCTTGACAGTGACTGCAGAGCTTGACGACGAGACGGTATTCCTGATCGAAATCAAACAGGCAGGTATCTTCTTCATTGATGGCTTAGAAGGTGTTCAGCTGGCGCAGACATTGGGTGCGGTATGCCCGAACATTTTGTTCCCGTACGCCCGTGAAGCTATTGATAGTATGGCGGTTCGCGGTTCGTTCCCGCCCGTACAGTTGCCGCCAATTAACTTTGATGGTCTGTTCCAGCAGGCAGTGGCGCAGAGAGCAGCCCAGGCTCAGGCCGAAGCGCAAGCCGCTCCAGAGCAATAACTCTTATTGCTAACTAAAAAAGCCCAGCATTGCTGGGCTTTTTTTATCCATATAGGCTGCTAAGGGTTATGAACGCAGCTCGGCGAGTTTACGTGTCAGGGTATTACGTCCCCACCCAATAAGCTCAGCAGCTTCAACTTTTCTCCCATCGGTAGCCACAAGTGCTTGGTCAATTAACGCTTTCTCTACCGCGCTGACATAGACTTTGGATAGCTGACGTTTTCCTTCTCCTAGATCTTTCCGAATTGCAGCAGTCAGTAAGTCTTGCCACTGCTGACCACCCGTTACCACCTTAGGTAAGGTGTCTTGACCAGTGAGCTCAGGAGGAAGGTCATTTAAGTGTACCTCTCTTCCAGGTGCCATCACCGTAATCCATCGACAGGTATTCTCAAGCTGTCTTACATTTCCACTCCACGGAAGTTGCTCCAGAAATGCAGCGGTTTCAGGGAGTAAAGCTTTGCACTCCGTCTGCAGTTCCTGCGACGCCTGTTGGAGAAAGTGATCGGCAAGTGCAGGGATATCACTCGCTCGATCTGACAGCTTAGGGATGTGGACGCGGATAACATTGAGGCGATGGAATAAATCCTCGCGAAATTGATTTTCAATCACCAATTTTTCTAAGTCCTGATGAGTGGCGGCAATAATGCGGACATCTACGTTGACAGGCTGGTGGCCCCCCACGCGGTAAAACTCGCCATCGGCTAAAACCCTTAGCAAGCGAGTTTGTGTATCGGCCGGCATATCGCCAATTTCGTCGAGAAATAGGGTGCCGCCATTAGCCTGTTCAAAGCGACCCTTACGCTGGCTCTGAGCTCCCGTGAACGCACCTTTTTCATGGCCGAAAAGCTCTGATTCAATCAGATCGTGTGGAATAGCGGCCATATTAAGTGCAATGAATGGCGCCTCGCGACGAGGTGAATGTCGATGTAAGGCTTTCGCCACTAATTCTTTGCCAGTGCCCGATTCGCCGTTGATGAGCACAGTAATATTCGATTTCGCCAGTCGACCGATAGCGCGAAATACCTCCTGCATTGCCGGTGCTTCACCGATGATTTCCTTGGCTGCTGCGGATTCGTTTGTAGAGCTCGTCTGTTGATGTTCCTTCGCCACCGAGAGGGCGCGTTTGACCATCGCTACGGATTCATCTAGGTCGAAGGGTTTAGGTAAGTAATCAAAGGCACCGCCCTCGTAGGACGAGACAGCCGAATCAAGGTCCGAGTGGGCGGTCATAATGATTACTGGAATATTTGGATGATGCTCGTTAACGAGCCCCAAGAGTCCTAAGCCATCGGTGCCAGGCATACGGATATCGGAAATAATCACGGCCGGAAGCGAGCTATCTAGAGCGTTGAGCGCATCGTCGGCACTAGCGAAGCTCTTGGTGCTAATGTCGGCTGCACTAAGTGATTTCTCAAGTACCCAGCGAATTGATTTGTCGTCATCAACGATCCAAACGGTTTCTTTAGACATGATCATCCTCAAGCGGTAGGTAAATTAGAAAGTGGGTGTCGCCAGGAACGCTACGGTATTCGATCGTTCCGTTATGCTGGTGAATAATTGATTGGGTAATGGACAAACCAAGTCCGCTGCCCTGAGCCGAGCCACTTACCATTGGGAAGAAGAGCGTTTCCTTCAGTGCCTCCGGCACGCCAGGGCCGCAGTCAGAGATATCGATGCAGACCATCATTTGCGCATGCTTTGAATCTATGCGGTGACGTTTAATAACTCGAGTCTTAAGTTTAATTTCGGCTTCGGGGGTCTTAGCACTAATCATTGCCTCTGCAGCATTTCCCAATAAATTGAGCAGCGCTTGAATTAATTGCTCCTTATCAACGGAGATGTCTGGGATACTTGGATCATAATCGCGAGTAATCTGAAGCTTATCCTCGTGCTCGGAGCTAATTATTCCGAGAGTGCGCTCTAATAACTCATGTAAGTTAAGCAATTCAAACTCCGGCGGACGGCGGGGACCGAGCATCCTATCAACAAGATTCCTTAGTCGATTTGCTTCCTCAATAATAATATTGGAGTACTCATGCAGATCAGTGTCATCGTAGCGTCGTTCAAGGAGTTGCGCGGCACCGATGATTCCACCCAAGGGGTTTTTAATTTCATGGGCCATACCTCGAATGATGGAGCGGCTCGTAGCATGGGCTGCCTGCATGGCCTCTTCTTTGGAGATCTTCAGCCAACGATCAATCTTTTCGACTTCTATAAGCAGCTCGGTACTCGAGCCGTTACTTAGCGGTGTAATGGTGTAGTCCACGACACATGAATCGCCAGTCATAAGAAGCGACCATTCAGCGGCCCGTTGAGAAATGACCTGAAGACTATTAACTGAGGTGCCGAGCTGCCTTTCTAAAGGAATGGAGCTTTCGATTACTAGCGGGAGGGCTATATTATCAATGCGAGTGTTCGCCAATCCAATCAGCATTTCGGCAGCTGGGTTAAGAAACTTTATGTTGAGTTCGTCATCTAAAATAATGACGGCAACATTCAGATTCTCAACTAAATGTCTGTAAAAATTAGACTGCTGCTGAATCACAACGTCGGCCTCTAAGAAAAGATAACTGTACTCAAGCAAGAACCGTGCACATTTTAACGGCGGTGTTTAGGCGGCTGCAGAAGGTACTAAGTCAACATTATGCACCAATTTGGTGCGTAAAGCATCTAGAGTAATCAAATTAGAGGACTTAGCCGCGAAGAGGTTTCCTTGGGGGAAGGTTGAGGTTACTAAACGAATACCTCTGAAGAAACAGCAAGGTCTACATGCCGTTAGTTGGAAGCGTGGTGATACGACGGCTGGCTCGCTTTACGTGAACCGTTACCGCAATCGCGGTGGCGAGAACATTGCCTTCGGTATCAATGGCTTCGGCGGTTAGCACTAATTCGCCACGATAGAGTTGTTCAAGCACAAAATTAGTTTGATTTCCCTGGGCGATCGGCGTGCCGTTAGCGAGAAGTCGGTACGTAGTATCAACTGGTGCGCTTGGCGTTAAGGCTAAATTAACCGAGAGTGTTTCCTGGCCCATTGGGACGGTGGAGTCATGCGCGGGACTCGTAATTGCTAAATTGTAGGCAACAGGTTCATCGCTGGGGCTACCATGTGGATCGTTAGTTGGGCTGTCAATGGCAGTGGTTGATTCGCCAGGTGTAGCTGGATTGTGAACCACAACATCTACTCGTTCAGCGCCTTCCACGGGAGTATCGGAGTACACAACGTTGCCATTGGCATCTCGGTACTTGTAAACGTCTGCAGACGCTGTGGCGACAGATACAGTGCAGAAAGTGACAATAAGTAGCAGGTACCATGCGCGAATCATGAGCTCATCTTCCTTAGGTGGTGGTAGGACTATTGGTATAGTTTGAGCCCAGAATCATCATATGTCGAGTATTTGCTACTCACTTTGGGTGAGCGCTTTATCACAGGCGAAAAAAAACGAGGCCATTTGGCCTCGTTTTTCTTGATCTCAGTAGAATTAAACTGAGTAGTACATGTCGAACTCAACAGGGTGAGGAGTCATCGCTAGGCGAGTAACTTCTTCATTCTTAAGCTCGATAAATGCATCGATCATGTCGTTGGTGAATACTCCACCGGCGGTCAAGAATTCACGATCAGCGTCAAGCGCAGCGAGCGCTTCGTCGAAGCTGCCAGCAACCGTTGGGTAAGCAGCCGCTTCTTCTGGTGGTAGGTCGTAAAGATCTTTGTCAGCCGCTTCGCCAGGGTGGATCTTGTTCTTAATGCCGTCAAGGCCTGCCATTAACATGGCAGAGAACATTAGATATGGGTTAGCTGTCGGGTCACCGAAACGAACTTCTACGCGCTTGCCCTTAGGGCTAGGTACGAATGGGATACGAATTGATGCAGAGCGGTTACGCGCTGAGTAAGCAAGCATAACAGGTGCTTCGAAGCCCGGTACAAGACGCTTGTATGAGTTCGTTGAGGCGTTAGCGAAAGCGTTAAGCGCTTTAGCGTGCTTAATGATACCGCCAATGTAGTAAAGCGCAGTCTCAGAAAGACCAGCGTACTCGTCACCAGCGAACTGGTTAACACCGTCTTTAGAGAATGACTGGTGTAGGTGCATACCAGAACCGTTGTCACCGACAACTGGCTTAGGCATGAAAGTAGCAGTCTTACCGTAAGCATGAGCAACGTTGTGAACACAGTACTTAAGCATCTGAACTTCGTCAGCCTTACGGACTAGTGTGTTAAAGCGAATACCGATTTCACACTGACCAGCCGTGCCAACTTCGTGGTGGTGTACTTCAACTTCTAGGCCCATAGCGGTCATTGCTGAACACATTGCTGCACGGATGTCGTGTAGTGAATCAACCGGAGCTACTGGAAAGTAACCGCCTTTCACGCCAGGACGGTGACCCATGTTGCCACCTTCGTAGTTCTTGCCGCTGTTCCAGGCCGCTTCTTCTGATTCAATCTCGTAGAAACAACCGCTCATGCTGTCGTTCCAGCGGATGCCGTCAAATACGAAGAACTCTGGCTCTGGGCCGAAGTATGCTGTGTCGCCAAGGCCGGTGCTCTCGAGGTAAGCTTCAGCGCGCTTTGCAACAGAACGTGGATCGCGCTCGTAACCCTGTCCGGTGTTAGGCTCAACGATGTCACAACGGATGATCAGCGTAGGCTCATCAGTGAATGGGTCCATTACAGCAGAACTATCGTCAGGCATTAGGATCATGTCTGATTCGTTAATGCCTTTCCAGCCTGCAATTGAAGAGCCGTCGAACATTTTACCTTCTGAGAAGAAGTCTTCGTCCAGTTCAGTTACTGGGATTGATACGTGCTGTTCTTTACCGTGCGTATCCGTAAAGCGAAGATCGATCCAAGTTACGTCATGCTCTTTAATGAGACCTAAAGTGTTATCTGCCATAAATTCCTCCAAATGGATAAAGGCGAGCTAAGGTGAATGGATAAACTTAATACACCTTCTTTTCGGTTTATTTTCATATTGTTGCTTCGCATTAAAGCAATTAGTGTGCCAGTTATGATTAGTGCGCTATCTTACAGCGCTGAGCTCAATCGCCAAAATAGACCACCCTCATAACGCACCAAGTTGGTGCGCAATAAGTGTGCTTGGTTAGTATCGCAAGCACCAATTTGGTGCGTTGATAGGTATTTGGCGGCAACATGGATTCAAAGTGATATTTGTATCGCTTGCGCGTGTGCTTTGCGGGAGTTGGTCTTATAATTAGGGCATATTTACTCAGCTCAGGTTTATTATGCAATTCGTCGTCAAGCTATTCCCGGAAATCACCATCAAGAGTAAGCCCGTTCGAAAGCAGCTTATCGCAAAGCTTCGCACTAATATTACGCGATCGCTTAAATTGATTGATCGCAGTGTGGTGGTTAAGAGCACCTGGGATAAATTAGATATCTTTACTGAAGTCGATGAGGTCAAGGGGCGCGAGATGATCGATGTTCTCGCGCACATCGCCGGCATCGCCAATTTCATTGTCGTTAAGGAATACGAATTCGTTGACCTGGACGATACCATTGAGAAGGTCGCTGAGGTCAACAGAGAGCGGCTGCGCGATAAAACCTTTGTGGTCCGAGTAAAACGCGTGGGCACCCATGATTTCAATTCCCATGAAGCGGAACAGAAGATCGGTGGCGGGCTGCTGGCTAAGCTAGACACTGCTGGGGTGGATCTCCACAGGCCGAATGAAACGGTTCGAGTAGAAATTCGTAAGCGGCGTTTATTTGTGGTGGAACAGGTTATTCAGGGGCTTGGTGGCTACCCAATTGGCGGTTTGGACCCTGTTCTCAGCTTAATATCTGGTGGATTTGACTCTACCGTTTCTACCTACCTAACCATGAAACGTGGTATGCCGACTCACTTTTGCTTCTTCAATTTGGGCGGCAGAGCTCATGAAATCGCAGTGAAAGAGGTTGCCTACTACCTCTGGGAACGCTTCGGTTCTTCCTATCGAGTCCGTTTCGTAAGCATCCCATTTGAGGGCGTTGTGGATGAGCTCCTGGCCAATGTCAATAACCGCTACATGGGCATGATTCTAAAGCGAATGATGCTGCGGGCAGCGGCGGAAGTGGCGGAACAACTCGAGATTGAGGCGCTCGTCACTGGCGAATCGGTTGCTCAGGTAAGTTCTCAAACCCTACGCAATCTTTCCGTCATTGATCAAGTTACCAATATGTTAGTACTTCGTCCGTTGGCGACTATGGATAAAACTGAAATCATTCGCACCTCGGCGCACATAGGTACCGAGGAGTTCTCTAAGTCAATTCCCGAGTACTGTGGGGTGATTTCAGTTAATCCAACCACTAGAGCCAGAATGCACAAGGTTGAAATTGAGGAAGATCGATTCAATTTTGACGTACTGAAGGACGCCGTAGCGTCTGCGCGGAACGTGGGCATTGAATCCGTGGTCCATGATGTACTGGAGGGCTACGAGGAAGCGGCTGAGGTTGATCACGTAGAAATAAATGAAGTTATTATTGATATTCGTCATCCGGATGAAGTGGATCTGCGTCCAGTTGACCTCGGAGAAGGACACCTAGAGATACCCTTCTATGAGCTTTCGGCTAAGTTCATGGAACTTGATAGTAACCAGCGTTACTTGCTTTACTGTGACCGTGGTGTCATGAGTGGGCTCCATGCCCAGCAGCTGTTAGCCGACGGCTATGAAAATGTAGCAGTCTATCGCCCCACTAAGCATTGAGTATGAATTCCTGCTGCATCGCCAATTGGGCGATGCCACAACCCTCTGTCCCGCGTTAGTTATGTACCTTCAGGCGATTCGGGTTGTCCTACTTCCAAGTCTTCTTCCGGAGCAAGATCCGACGGTATTGCCTTAACGGTTACCCCATCAATCATCAGTGATACAGGCTCATCGATATGCCTTACTGGCAGCTCATCGACGTTGGTCTGAACCGTAGAGCTTATTGTGGGTGTTTCGATCTCAAGTGCAGGTGAGGGAACATAGGTTTCAGGGAGTTCGGGCGCTATCGAAGGGAATTGTAATCGGTAGACGCCAAAGCCAGTTGGACTGACATCAAGATAGCGAGCAGTTAAGTTCGCGTTCGTGCTGACGTAATGTTGGAAGCGAGGGTCAGCATGGGTTGCAAAGCCGGCGTTAAGTTGAAAGAACGACGGCACCGCTGCGAACCGCCAATGTGGATTAGCAGTCACGGAGACTCCCGAAGAACCCGCTGTTTCAAAGGTTTTGATTAACTGTTCCTGCAGAGAGTTTGCGGAGCGATGAATCCGTTCGATTTCAACGTTAGGGAAGGTACGCTCAATTCGTGCGAGCTGGCTATCCTCTAAAACCACGAGTACACCTGCTAAGGAAAATAACGCTTCGTCAGTAGTCGACACTTGAACTCGGTGCTCAAAGTTAGAGAAGGTACTGCAGTCACTGCTGTAACGTTGTGGCTTCGATAGATCTATCTCGTACTCCAAGCCGCTAATGTCGACGAAGTTTTCCGCTGCGAACTCAGAGCTAAGCAGTGGCTGTGCATCGTCACGCGCTCTGCTGAGTTGCTGGTATTGCCCCGCAGAACACTCGAGTAGTTCTGTCACTAAGGCCGGTGGAACTCGAACGATATTAAGTCTTCCGCTATGTGGAAAGATACTTGCAGCTTGGCGGTAGGTGACGACACCAGTCGGGATCCAGGTGTAAGCTTCGGGGTTATTGCCGCTATCGCCGATCAGTGGCGGGGAGGCGATAGATAACAGAGGTGTTGAGTTGGTGATGCCGAGTTGTTCAGTGGCATAATTAACTTGAACTTGATGCAGGAGTTGGGTGGCTGTATCCGTTTTCAGTTGCGCCAATAAACTACTTAAAGGTTGATTGGTGCGGCCAACAGGACGATTAGCAAAGTGGCGAGTCTGTTGATGGGCGTCGTCGAGACGAACGCTGAGGCCTTTGTACTCAACAACGTTGCGCCCCGTTCTTTGAACGTAACGCAATTCTACTGTAGAGCGTCCTACGGTCCAACTTTCTTGGTCTTTCCGTAGCCATAGATCTATCACTCCCACCTGCTTCGCTGCACTTTGTGTAGAGACTGCTGGAGTTCCGAAGATTTTTCCATAAGTAGAATCTACGCGATAGGGTGTTTGCAGATCCGGATCTGGAAAATTGCCATTGGGTTGATTGAATATGATGGCATCAACTAGAGGCTCCCTCGCCAAAGATTCAATAGTATTGCGGTGGTTAGGCAGATTGGAATCTCTTGCAGCCAGTGAAGTATGAGCCATCACTATCACGATATCTGCTCCAGCCGCCTTCAACTTGGGTAATTCTTCACGGGCCGAGGCGACGATTGATCGTGCTTCTATGCGGCGTCGTAGCGAACTATTTTTTCGAAGTTGTGCTGGGTCGGTAAAGCCTATGTAGCCAATGTTAATGGTATGGGTGCGGCCCATAATGTCACGCACTGCCATGGTTTCAATATACCAGGGATTAACAAGATGCGGACCACGTTGCCCGTTGACGCCGCGTCGATAGAGGTTGGCGCTAACTATGGGAAGGTTGCTCAGCGCGACTGCCTGCATAACGTTATCCAGGCCGTAATAGAAATCGGCTTCGCCTAACGTGGCAGCGTTGAATTCAAGATGACTTAGTGCTCGGTAAGCGGGGTGGCCGCCACTCGATTGATCGAAGGTTTGTTGAGCGGCCCACGCCGCCAACGGACTCCCCTTGAGTAGGTCTCCGGTATCAACGGTAACATTATTGTCTGATCCACTCCTCGCCATTCGGATAAGGGTCGCAGCGCGGTCTAAGCCAAATTCATCCGTAGCTTGATCAGCAATATAATCGTACGACAAGATTCGACCGTTTACATCGCCAGTGGTGATAATTCTCAGCTGTACCGGGGTGGCAAAGGCTTCGAACGATAATAAAAGCAGGCTGATTAGGGCAATGCGAGACAAACTAGTTTTCCAATATAAGTGAGTGGTTAGGCTATTTACACGAGTATTAAAATGCGGAGTTTGAATATCTTGAACTGCGATTCATCTCATGGTGTGAACTGTATCACATTTTACCCGTTATTGATAAGACCGCCACGTTGCTGAAAGGTTTCTGGGCATAAGTACTTTCCATAGCAAGTGATTGTTTTTGGCACTGGGTTTTCAAGGATTTATAGTTTCTAGCACCATTAGTCTCAGGCCTCGTCACAGCACTCACGCCTGGTAGCGTAATCCGAGTAATCCAGCGCAAGAGTCACGCTTAAACGCTGGACCAAAAGCTGCTTAAACTTCCCGCTAATTAGCTGTTTACCGGACTGTTCGTGGGAGCTTTTTCCTGGTAGCTAATGCGAATATTGAAAATTCCGTAGACGATAGCGATAATTGGGTTGAGCAGGCAAAAGAAGCAGAATAGGAGATATTCTAGCGTCGGCACGCCTAGCGTTCCTGCCATAAATACGCCACATGCCCCCCACGGTACTAATGGTGAGGTGACGGTGCCGCCATCCTCTAGCGTGCGTGTTAGGTTTTCCGGTTGTAATCCTCGTTTCTCATATTCGTCTTTCCACATTTGCCCAGGGAGAACTAACGATAGATATTGATCTCCGGTCAGCATATTTACCGTCACTGAGGTGCCGATAGTAGTGGCAATTAGCGATCCAGTTCCGCGAATGATGGTGCGCAGTTTATTCAATAAATATTCGATATACCCCGTAGCACTCAGCGTTGCCGATAACATCATTGAACAGAGTACCAGCCACACCATAAATACCATGGATTCCATACCGCCGCGCGACAGTAAGTCATCGAGCTCGCTAACACCCGTCTCAATGAGGAAACCATCGTAAATAACCTTCCAGAGCGTCATCAGCATGGAGCCATCGGCGCCGTAGAGTAGGGTGATAGTGCGAAGTATGAGTTCATATTGGGTCATAAAGCTCACCACAACTGACAGGCCTACTCCGGCTGAGATTGCTAGCAGGGCAGGTTGCTGCTTATAGCTCATATAGAGCAGCGCAATAATCGGAAGGGTGTTAACCACACTGAGGTTAAATTGTTGGTCTAAGGTAGTTTGCATTAGGGCAATCTTATCGCCCAAGTCAGCGGGTAGTTCTGACGCAAGTCCGATTATAAAGAACGCTATCAAGCTGATCAAAAAGCTGGGTCCTGAGACCCATATCATATGTTTAATATGGACAAAGAGGTCGGCACCGCCGATAGCGGAAGCAAGATTGGTCGTTTCGGACAATGGTGACATTTTGTCGCCAAAGTAGGCGCCGGAAATAATCGCCCCAGCCGCGATAGGTAGAGAGAGGTCAAAGCCCATCGCGACCCCGATAAGCGCCACGCCAATAGTTGCCGCTGTGGTCCAGGAACTGCCAGTACAAAGCGCGACAACGGCGGTGAGAAGACATGCCAGCGGATAGAAGAACGTGGGTGAAAGCATTCCTAAACCATAATAGAGCAGAGTAGGCACTGCGCCTGAGATCATTAACCCAGCGATGAGACAGCCCACGGCTAAAAATATGATGAGAGGCATTACAGCGCGACCAACAGTGGCTACAATGGTATCTTCAATATCATCCCAGCTCAGACCGTTCTTTACCCCAATTAAGCCGGTACAGATGGCGCTGAAAAAGAGGGCTACTTGGGTAGCACCCAAGAGCGAATCGGCACCAAAGGTGGCAATGGCACCTCCGATGAAAAAGATGATCAGCAACGTGATGATAAGTGCGTCCCACCCGTTGACTATTTTTCTTGGCATAGCAGTTTCCTTTTAGTTGGTTTTAGTCAACCATACTTGCCAACAATAATCGAGCGCGCAGAGGACATTCGCAGGTCTCGTGAAGCTGGGCGTGATGTAAACGTAATAATTTTGATAGATAAGGAGTAACGCATGACGCAAAATTGCGGTCAGGCGATGGTGAAACTACTGGAGAACTACGGTGTAGATACCGTTTTCGGCATTCCAGGTGTTCATAATTTAGAACTTTATCGAGGGCTAGCGGAGTCACCTATTCGCCATGTTTTAGCCCGTCATGAGCAAGGGGCGGGTTTTATGGCTGATGGCTATGCCCGAGCAACCGGAAGAGTGGGTGTAGCATTTGTTATTACAGGTCCGGGCGTTAGCAACATCGCTACGGCAATAGGACAAGCCTTCTCTGATTCAATTCCTATGCTAGTGGTTTCTAGCGTTAACGAATCTTGGAGCTTGGGCAAGGGGGCTGGAAGGCTCCACGAGTCAAAGGATCAATTAGATTTTACACGCCCCGTCACGGCCCTCTCCGCGAGAGCATCGTCGGTTGCCGAGGCAGAGCAACTTATTCATCAAGCCTTTGCTATTTTTGCTTCGCAGCGACCACGCCCCGTTCATATTGAAGTTCCGTTGGATATCTTAGGGCAGCCGGCGGGGGAGCTATGGCGGCCGAAGGAATTACCTGTTCGACCCGCTAAGCTATCCCAACTTGATGCGGCGGTAGCACGCTTAAACCAAGCAAAGAATCCAATGATTATTGCCGGCGGCGGCTGCGTCGACGCGGCGGCTGAATTACAGCAACTCGCAGAGCAACTCGGTGCGCCAGTATTCACTTCGGTAGCGGGTAAAGGTCTCCTGCCTAGTCATCACCCACTGTTAGCGGGCTCGTTACTCTGTGTTGAACCCGGCTGGAAAATGATTGCTGAGGCAGACTGTGTTATCGCTGTGGGTACGGAGCTAGCGGATACCGATTTCTGGTGCGATCGTATCGAAATAAGTGAGAATCTTGTTCGTATTGATCTGGATTCACAGAAGATGACCGGTATTTATCCCGCAAAAATCCCGCTCGTCGCTGATGCTAAAGCCACGCTGGGTGAGTTAAACCAGCAGATAGTCGCGCGAGCAAGTGCGAATGCCGAGGAACGGGTGAAACAACTGAAGGCGGCGCTGCAAAACAATTTGCCGCGAATGTATCAATCTCATCAGCAGGTGCTATCTGCTATCCGTGAAGGACTATCTGCTGCCACAGTTATGGCGACTGACATGACTCAGTTGGCTTACTCTGGCAATATTTTTTACCCCGTCGATCAGCCTAAGAAATGGCTTCATCCCACCGGCTACGGAACGCTAGGCTATGCACTTCCAAGCGCCATTGGGGCAGCCATTGGTGCTAAGTTACCGGCAGCGGTACTAGTAGGCGATGGCGGTTTGCAATATACCATTAACGAACTGGCCACCGCCGCAGAATACCTTAGCGAACAGAGCTTCGTTGTGCTGATGTGGAACAATAGCCGTTTGGGACAAATATGGGACGATATGGAGCTGAGAGATATTGAACCCGTAGCTGTAGCGATGCATAACCCTAATTTCGAATTGCTTGCCCAGGGCTACCACTTTGCTTATCGAAAACTCACTCAAATTAGCGAGATAGCCCCAGCACTTGAGGAGCTTCAGAGCAAGTCCGGCTGTTGGTTTGTTGAATTGGATGCCACTAGCCTGGAGCAGCGTGACTCATGAAGTTCTCTAGTTTAACTCAGCGTATTGCCTCTGAAGGTGCTGCGGCGTGGGATATCCACTACCGGGCGATGGCTCGTCAAAGTGCCGGCGAGGATATCATTGTCCTCTCCGTCGGCGATCCAGACGTCGATACGCCAGATGTCATCAAGGCCGCCGCGATTGATTCAATTAATGCCAATGAGTCTCACTACACGGATTGTCAGGGTGAAGTGGATCTGCGCACGATGATCGCGCAGTGGGAGTCAGAGCGGCGCCATAGCAACATCACAGCAGCGCAAGTTGTGGTGCAAGCGGGAGCGCAGTGTGGCCTGTTTAGCGTTGCACAATGTCTGTTTGAACCGGGCGATAATGTCATTATTCCGGAGCCAATGTATATCACCTATGAGGCGGTATTTCGGGCGGCTCAAACTGAGATTCGTGGCACTGCACTGAAGGCTGAAAATAACTGGGCCATTGATATCGAGGATATCAAAGCCAAGATTGATGAACACACCCGTGCCATTGTGATTAACACACCTAATAATCCTACGGGAGCCATTCTTTCTGCATCCGATTGGCAACAGCTTGCGGAGCTCGCTGTCGCCAACAGGATATGGCTAATCGTAGATGAAGTTTATAGTGAGCTGATCTACGAGGGGACGCATCAGCTTCCGCTTAAGGTGGAGGGGATAGATCAGTGCCTCATTACCATCAATTCGCTTTCGAAATCGCATGCGATGACCGGCTGGCGGCTTGGTTGGGTAACTGGTCCTGTAAAGCTAGTGGAGCACCTTAGTAACTTGGCGCTCTGTATGCTCTATGGTATGCCGATGTTCGTTCAGCGAGCAGCTCAAGCGGCTTTTCGTGACCATCAGAGCATTACCGAGACGATGCGGGACACCTATCGCGCTCGGAGAGATGTAGCCGTGAATACCTTGCGCGCTGCAGGCGTTCCGTTAGCCTTTGTCCCTCCGGCTGGTATGTTTCTGATGTTAGATATTCGGCCAACGGGTTTGACCGCCGAACGTTTTGCCGAAGAATTACTGGCGGCTGAGGGTGTATCGGTATTAGTTGGCGATGCCTTTGGTGTCTCAGCTTCCGGCTTCGTCCGTTTGAGCTTCTGCGTGTCGCGTAGCGATATGGCAATAGCTATTCAACGTTTGAGTCGTTTTTACCTTAAGCAAACAGAAACTTAGCAGTGCGGCCAAATCTCGATTAGGCTTAGCGAACACTTCAGGGAGTTTTCACATGCCAAACCAACGGCAGCTACCAGCGCTAAATTGGCCGCTGATTGCGTTACTCGGATTTATTTCCGCGCTCACACCGTTGGCAATTGATATGTACTTGCCTGCGCTCCCGCAAATTGGCTTGGCGTTTGACGCGTCGGCTACCCAAGTTCAGCAAACGCTTACTTTATTCTCCGTGGGTTTTGCGCTGGGGCAGTTAGTTGTCGGCCCTATCTCCGATAGCGTCGGCCGCAGAAGGGTGATGCTGGTCGGTTCGATACTTTTTGCCATTACCGCTATGTTGTGCGCGCGCGCCGAAACCATCAGTGAGCTTAATGTTTGGCGCTCGCTTCAAGGAGTAGCGGGTGCGGCGTCTGGGGTGATGATTTCGGCCATTGTGAAGGATATGTTCGAGCAGGATGATTTCTCTCGAATGATGAGTTTCATTGTTCTGGTCATGACGTTAGCCCCGTTGGTAGCGCCACTGATTGGTGGGTATGTTGCGCTGTGGTTTGGCTGGCGAGGGATCTTTTGGTCGCTTGCCGTACTGGGTTTGGCGGCTTGTATATTAGTGATGCTATTCATCCCAGAGACGTTGGCTAAGGAGTACCGTCAGCCACTTGCTATAGGTAGATCCCTGCGTAACTACCGAAAAATCTTCGCCGATCCCGTTAGCCTTGCACTAATGTGTGCAGGAGCCTTTAGTTTCGCCTGCCTATTTTCCTTCCTAATTTCGGGATCTTACGTCTACATTGAGCTCTATGATATTGAGATTGATAAAGTGGGCTATCTCTTTGCCTTTAACGTGGTTGCGCTGATGGTTCTTACCTTTATCAACGGCCGGTTCGTGGGTAGAAAGGGTGCTCCGCATATGTTGCGCTGGGGGCTTTATGTTCAGTTCCTGGGTGCAATGCTGATGGTGCCCGCTATTTTTATTGATGACGTTATCTGGCTGGTGGTCATACCCTGCATGGTGATTATTGGAGCTACCACGATGGTGGGCTCTAATTTGATGGCGAAGTTACTACAGCGCCACTCAACCATGGCGGGTACGGCATCTTCGGTAGTGGGGAGTTTTCGTTTTGGGGTAGGGGCTTTAATTGGTTCAGCGTCAACCATACTGCCCTTTAATGTTCAAACCAATATGGCGCTAACCATTGTAGTCAGCGCAGCAGCCTCGATGTTTTGCTATCGCCTTCACCGAGGTTTTAAAATTCGCCACGGCTAGTAACGGCCTTAGTTAATAAACTTCACAATTGACGTGTCTGAGTCGCGACTTTCGTTAGCGGCTTCCAAATCCTGCAGATACTTGGCCCACCGCTTATCGAAATTCTCAGCCAACTCTCGTAAATAGATCCAGCTATAAAGTCCTGTATCATGGCCGTCATCAAAGAATATCTGTACCGCATAGTGACCAGAGGGAGCGAGTTTGCTGATGGCTACATCGCGTTTCCCCACCTGTAATACCTCGTTCTGTCCGCCGTGACCTCGGACCTCAGCCGACGGAGAGCAAACCCGTAGATATTCTGCCGAGAGCGTAAACGACGCATCGAGCCAAGTGAGCTCGAGCGTCTTTGAGCGGCGATGATGAATGACTTTTTGAGGCGCTGTCATCCTAGATACTCCCTCGTTATAGAATGAAGCGACTGAGGTCTTCGTTGTTGGAGACTTCGCCTAAGGCACTATCTACAAAGTCAGGCGTAATTTCAATGTGGTCGCCATCGCGATCTGAAGCTTCAAAGCTGATCTCTTCAAGCAGCCGCTCCATAACCGTTTGCAGGCGACGGGCGCCAATATTCTCCGTGGTATCGTTAACCTTCCAAGACACCTCTGCAATCCGTTTAACGGCAGGTTCGGTGAACGCGACTTCCACGCCCTCAGTCGCCAACAGTGCCTTATACTGTTCAACAAGTGATGCCTTCGGTTCGGTCAGAATACGCTCAAAATCTTCCGGCGTTAGCGCGCGAAGCTCTACGCGAATGGGAAGTCTGCCCTGCAGTTCAGGAATCATGTCTGACGGCTTCGAAAGGTGGAATGCACCCGAAGCGATAAAGAGGATATGATCCGTCTTGATCGTGCCGTATTTCGTGGTCACGGTGCAGCCTTCAATAAGCGGAAGGAGATCGCGCTGAACACCTTCGCGAGAGACGTCGGTACCGCCGCCCTCAGAACGCTTGGCGACCTTGTCGATCTCGTCGATAAAAACGATTCCGTTCTGTTCCGCAGCATGAATGGCTTTGGCCTTTATTTCCTCGTCGTTGACGAGCCTTACCGCTTCTTCGTCAATAACTTGTTTGAGCGCTTGCTTAACCGTTAACCGACGTTTCTTCAAGCGGTCAGAGCCCATGTTACTAAACATGTTTTGTAATTGGCTTGCCATGTCTTCCATGCCAGGAGGCGTCATAATTTCTACGCCCATTGGAACGGAAGCAACGTCGATTTCGATTTCCTTATCATCAAGCTCACCCTGGCGAAGCTTTTTGCGAAATAGCTGACGCGTGGTGGAATCACTTTCATTTTCATTGCTATTTCGAGCCGGTGGCAACAACACATCTAGAATGCGATCTTCCGCAGCGTCTTCAGCACGATGGCGAACCTTCTGAACTTCAGTTTCGCGGAGCAGTTTGATGGAGGTCTCCACTAAATCTCGAATAATCGATTCAACGTCTCTGCCAACGTAGCCCACTTCAGTAAATTTGGTTGCTTCGACCTTGATAAAGGGAGCATTGGCTAGCTTCGCTAAACGGCGTGCGATCTCTGTTTTACCTACACCGGTTGGGCCAATCATTAGGATATTCTTGGGCGTCACTTCGGCACGGAGTTCTTCATCTAGTTGCATTCGGCGCCAGCGATTCCGTAGGGCAACGGCGACTGCGCGCTTCGCATCCTTTTGGCCAACAATGTGGCGGTCCAACTCGTGAACGATTTCTCTTGGGGTCATCGATGACATAGTAAACCTTAGCGTTTTGAGTCGAGTGTTTCGACAGTGAAATTGTGATTTGTGTAGATACAGACATCGCCTGCAATCGTTAGTGACTTCGTCACTACGTCTTCCGCGCTTAGCTCAGTATTATCCAACAGCGCTCGCGCGGCTGACTGGGCGAACGAGCCGCCAGAGCCAATGGCAATGAGATCGTCTTCGGGCTGAACTACGTCGCCATTACCAGTAATAATTAAGCTATCGTTTTCGTCAGCAACGGCGAGTAGCGCCTCAAGTTTGCGGAGCATTTTATCGGTCCGCCAATCTTTGGCGAGTTCAACCGCTGCCCGAACGAGATGACCTTGGTAGAGTTCCAGCTTAGCTTCGAAGCGTTCGAACAGGGTGAAGGCATCCGCGGTACCACCGGCGAAGCCGGCAATAACTTTACCGTTGTAAAGGCGACGAACCTTACGGGCATTCCCCTTCATGATGGTGTTACCCAGCGTGACCTGACCGTCGCCGCCAATGACGACTTTACCGTTTCTTCTTACCGATAGAATGGTGGTGCCTCGATATTGTTCCAACGTCATATTCCTTACAAAATTGAGTCGTGTTTTATTTGATATGGGGGTGCTTTCGAATATTTCAATGGCTCATCAACAACGGTGTGAGTCATTTATGCCTAAGCTACCCATGCCAATGAAGCGCTATCATTGGCCAGCAGCACTCACGTTCGAGCATAGCTGAAGAGAGGACGTTATTGGCTATCTTCTTTCGGGCGTTTGAATACGAGCGGTGTCATGCCACGCTCGATAAGTTGACGGCGTGCTTCATCCATGGGGCCATATTGCTCAAACGGTCCCACCATGATGCGATGCCAGGGATTTCCTTCGGCGTCATTCACCGTCCGGATCGACGCATTAAGACCGGCAAGTAATAATTCAACGCGGGCGCGCTCAGCGTCTTCGCTTCGGCGGAAGGATGCCGCCTGAAGATTGTAGAAAAAGTCCTGTGGGCCGGCATTTCGTTGGCCCGGCTCAGCATCAACAACCACTTCTTCATTCGGTAAGCTATCGTAGAATTCGTACTCAATTTCTACCGGTGCTTCCGCAACGGTCACATCGGCCTCGGAGCTCGATACGTCCGCTGATGTTTCGGTGACCGAGGGCTCGCTAATAAATGAAGGTTTTGGGAGTTGGCTTAACCAGTAGATACCTGCAAATAAAACACCAGCGCCTATCAGTCCGCCAATAATCTTTGGCATAGGGCTCGCAAGCTTGCGTTGATCGGCCTTTCTTTTGGCGCCACGCTGTGATTTCCGTTTATTCTTTTTAGCGACCATGATTGCAGGGATTACTCTTATAGTTAGGTCTGTAGTCTGAAGCTTTAGCATACCGATAAAAGGAGGGAGTGTTAAGACGAAAGCTGAGAATAAGTTCGAAGTTTTGAGACGGCGTTGGGACGCCGCCTCAAGGATACTTACATCTGCTCTGGAGCAGAGACACCCAATAGGTCTAGACCGTTAGCAATGACGACTTTACAAGCCATGACCAAGGCAAGGCGAGCATCGCGAACGTGCTGATCGTCGATGATCATTTTGTGCGCGTTATAGTAGGTGTGGAACTCACCCGCCAATTCTCTTAGGTAATTGGCAATCGTGTGCGGTTCAAGACGTTGCGCAGCATTATTGACTACTTCGGGGAATTGAGAGAGACGCTTCATAAGTTGGTTCTCAGCATCTTCGCCCAGGGCATCGAGCTTTGTTAGGGCGTCGCTTTGATCCCAGCTTTCGCCTAGTTCGGCTAGCTTACGCATCACCGCGCAGCAGCGTGCGTGGGCGTATTGGATGTAGTACACCGGGTTGTCATTTGACTGGGCAGTAGCCAAATCAATATCAAAGGTGAGCTGCGACGTTGCCGAGCGCGCAGCGAGGAAATAGCGCGTAGCATCGCGGCCAACTTCTTCAACGAGATCACTCACGGTGACATAGCTGCCGGCACGTTTAGAGAGTTTAACTTCCTCACCACCGCGCATTACGGTCACCATTTGATGAAGCACATATTCCGGCCAGCCCTTAGGAATACCTACATCTAAGGCCTGAAGTCCGGCGCGAACACGAGTGATGGTACTGTGATGATCGGCGCCCTGTTCATTCACGACACGCTTAAAGCCGCGCTGCCACTTGTTGTGGTGGTAGGCCACGTCGGGAACGAAGTAGGTGTAGCCGCCTTCACGCTTACGCATCACACGATCTTTGTCATCGCCGAAGTCAGTGGTTCGCAGCCAGAGTGCGCCGCCGTCTTCATAGGTGAAGCCGCTATCGATAAGCGTTTGAACAGTCGCCTCAACTGAGCCGCTTTCGTACAGCGAAGACTCTAGGAAGTAGATGTCGAAGTTAACACCGAAAGCCTTTAAATCTTGATCCTGTTCGCGGCGCAGGTAGGCTACGGCGAAATCACGGATAGCATCGAGGTCATCAACGTTGCGATTGGCGGTAACAGCTTTATCGGCAGCCGTGACGGTGTCGCCCTGCATAAATGAGTTAGCCACATCGATAATGTACTGTCCCTGATAACCGTCAGCAGGCCAGCTTGCATCATCTGGACCAAGGTCCTTGGCGCGGGCTTGGACGCTGAGTGCAAGGTTATTAATCTGCTGGCCAGCGTCGTTATAGTAGAATTCAGCGGTGACTTCATGGCCAGTCGCTTTCAGAAGTCGGCAGAGGCAATCGCCAATTGCAGCACCACGACCATGGCCCACGTGCAGTGGTCCGGTTGGGTTAGCCGAGACGAATTCGACCTGAACTGGGGTACCTTCAGCGCTGTTATTGTGGCCAAAGTTCGCACCAGCCGCCAAGACATCATTGATCACTGATTGGGCTGAATCGGCGCTGAGGAAGAAGTTTAAAAACCCCGGCCCAGCAATCTCAACCTTACTGATCTTAGCGGATTGTGGCAGCGCATCGATGACCATCTGCGCGATGGCGCGCGGATTGGATTTGGCTGGCTTTGCTAGCGTCATAGCAACGTTAGTTGCGAAGTCTCCATGACTCTTGTCTTTGGTGTGATCGACATTGAAATTGGGGCTAAGATCAGCAGGCAATTGACCGCTGGTCTGCATGTTAACTAAAGCCTGTTGGATGAGATCACTGATATGCTGTTTCATAGAGTCCTGTGGTACGTAAGTGCTGACGTTTAAAACGGTGAATTATCGTTGTATTTTAGCCGTCTAACAAGGACTCGTGGTGAAAATCTTTGGTATTTGCAGGGATTTACCCTTGTTTTCTAATTACTGTCCTGCGGGTCAATGTCAATTGACCATCGCAAGCCACCTACGAGCTTACTTTTTCTAAGTAGCTCATCGAGTGCTTGCATGGCGTTATGAAGCCCGCTGCGATGGGTTGCGAAGAACCATAACTGGCCGCGTTGGCGGCCATTACGCATCGCGAGCGGCGCGGGCATAGGACCCTGGCACTGGAGCGTTCCGTGTTGAATGGCATTGGCACAGAAATTTCGCGCCAAGGAGAGACATTGATCAACCTGATGTTGATGAGGGTGATCTGCCCGCAATAGCGCGGCAGCACTAAAGGGCGGTTGACCAAAGCGCTGTCGTTCTGCCAGTAGCATCGATGAATACACGCGATAGGGCTGCGAGAGCAGAGTTTGCAATAGTGGGTGATCGGGCAGTGTGGTTTGCACCAATACCTGTCCAGCGAGAGCGGCTCGCCCAGCTCTGCCCATCACCTGAGTAAGTAATTGTCCCGTGCGTTCTGGGGCGCGAAAATCAGCAGCGTAGAGCCCGCTGTCAATATCGAGAACAATAACCAATGTTACCCGTTCGAAGTGATGTCCCTTGGCTAGCATCTGGGTGCCAACTAGAATGCAGGGCTCGCCGTTATTGACGCGATCGAGGTTTTCGGCAAGCTGTTGAGCGCTCCGGGTGGTGTCTCGATCAACCCGGATAGTTGGCGTTTCCGGAAATAATTCACCTAACCGCTCCTCGATACGCTCGGTACCTTCGCCCACGCGATCTAACTGCTGGCTAAAACAGTGCGGGCAGCGGTGAGCGATTGGCTGTGCAACGTCGCAGTGATGGCACACTAGCTGTTGGTGACGCTGGTGAACCGTGAAGTGACGTGTACAGGAGGGGCAGTCCGCTATCCAGCCACAGTGCTGACACATTAGCGCCGGAGAATAGCCGCGGCGATTGATAAAGATGAGCGCCTGCTCGCCGCGAGCGAGGCACGCAGAGACTGCGTCCAACGCAGCAGCTGTTAAGCCCGTGTCGCGAGAGGATTGCCGTGTATCGACCAGTTCGACTTGCGGCTTTGCCGCGCCGCCAGCTCGAGCGGAGAGTTCAAGCCGCTGATAGGCAGCACGCTCGGCATTGGCGAGCGACTCTAGGGACGGTGTGGCTGATCCCAAAATGACGGGGCAGTTAGCGTGTTTCGCGCGAACAATAGCTAGGTCGCGAGCGTTATAATGAAAACCGTCCTGTTGCTTATAGGATAAGTCGTGCTCCTCATCGACCACAATTAGCCCCAGCTTCGGAATGGGGGCAAAGATAGCAGAACGAGTACCGATAATAATTCTGGCTAAACCATCGGCGGCACTTACCCAGTCTTCGCAGCGTGCACCCCTTGCCAGTCCCGAATGCAGTACGGCAATGCGAGTGGCGAATCGGGCACTGAAACGCTCCAGAGTTTGCGGGGTGAGGGCAATCTCGGGAACCAGCACTAACGCTTGCTGACCTTGAGCCAAGCAATGCTCAATAGTTCGCAGGTAAACCTCGGTTTTGCCGGATCCAGTGATCCCGTCAATCAACCAAGGTTTAAAACCTTCGCTGCGGGTAATCGCGTCAATGGCTAATTGCTGCTCGGAATTTGGCGTCGGTGGCGCTTGGGTCAGTTTCCAGGGTGTCTCAGCACCGGTGTGGTCATACTCAACGACAATCTTTAATTCTAATAGGCGTTTCAAGGTGGCTTTAGAAACCTTTGCTTCACGGAGCTGCAACCATTCCATGGGGCCCGATTTTAGCGCCTCGATACAGCGTTGTTGCTGGACACCCTTTACCGATGCATCAGTCTCTGCAAGTTGGAACCAGTCAGCCCGATAATCCGATAGCGCGCGGCCATCACGAAGATTTTTAGGCAGGGCACTATCAATGACATCGCCAAGTGGAGCAAGATAGTAGCGAGCCGTGAAGTTAACTAACTGCCACCAACGCGCATTACCAAGCGGCACGTCATCGATTATGTCGATAACCGCCTTGAGTTCGCCTTCATGGGTAGTATCAGTATCTTCAACCACGGTGCCAACTAGCTCGCGATTCGAGAACGGCACTCGCACGCGACAACCTGGAAGTACAGGTTCACTGCTCCGGTAGTGAAAATTTCTTTTCAGGGGGACGGGCAACGCCACGGCAACGATATGTGCGCTCAAAGTTGATTTCACCTATCAGTAAATATTGTTGGCCAAGTTTTAGGCTCAGTGACTTAGTATACGCATTTGTAACCACATTAAATACGTTTGGCAATTATCAATTCTTCTGTTAGGATGCGCGCTCAAATTTCATTGACTTGGTGCGGTGCTTGACGAGAGATCAAGTGGCGGCACATAACGAGGTTCATCATGCAAAACGATATTCACCCAGCATACGATTCAGTTGTTGCAACCTGTTCTTGCGGCAACAAGGTAGAGACTAAGTCAACTATCGGTAAAGATTTCCACATCGACGTTTGTTCAAAGTGCCACCCATTCTACACGGGTAAGCAGAAGGTTCTTGATGCAGGCGGTCGTGTTGATCGTTTCAAACAGCGTTTTGGCGGTCGTTCTTACAAGTAAGACACCCTACGTTGAAAAAAGAGCGCTCTCTGAGCGCTTTTTTTTGCATTTAAAGTGACTGGTTGGTCACGATATTTTGACTACCATTACTAAAGTGCATAGTTACTATTGATTATTTGAACCCTCAATGAGTTCATCATTTGTTATATTGGTTAGCACTCCACATACCTTTCTTAGGCATACGACATGACAGACGAAAAGCAAGCTGCGTTAGATTACCATCAGTACCCAACTCCGGGAAAAATTAGTATTGAACTGACTACTTCAGCTGAAACTCAGCGCGACCTGGCGCTAGCCTATAGCCCTGGCGTTGCTGAACCTGTCAAGGCGATTGCTGAAGACCCAGAAGCGGCCTATCGCTATACCGGTAAGGGCAATTTGGTCGCGGTCATTTCTACGGGAAGTGCCATTCTCGGCTTGGGTAACTTGGGTCCACTGGCATCGAAGCCGGTCATGGAAGGAAAGGCATTACTGTTTAAGCGCTTTGCAAACATAGATTCTGTCGATATTGAAATTGATGCCTCAGATCCGCAGGAGATCATCGATACGGTAGTGCGCATCGCTGGCACCTTCGGCGGGATTAACCTGGAAGATATTAAGGCGCCGGAGTGTTTCGAGATTGAAAAAGCTTGCATCGAGGCCTGTGATATTCCGGTATTCCATGACGATCAACACGGAACTGCGATTGTGACCGTAGCGGGTATGTTGAGTGCGTTAGAAGTACAAGGTAAGCGCATTGAAGAAGTAAAGATGGTGTGTCTAGGCGCGGGCTCTGCAGCCATTGCCTGTACTAATCTACTTATTTCAGCGGGCTTGAAGCGTGACAACGTGTTCATGCTAGATCGCGGTGGTGTGATTCAAACCGAGCGTTATGACCTGAACGAATATAAGCAAGCTTTTGCCATCGATACAGATCGCCGTACCTTGGATGATGCGATTGACGGTGCTGACATCTTCCTTGGCCTTTCTGGGGCGAACCTCTTAACCGAAGCTCAGATGAAGAAGATGGCACCAAACCCCATTGTCTTCGCTTGTTCAAACCCTGATCCCGAGATTGACCCAGCGGTAGCAAAAGCCGTAAGACCTGACGTTATTATGGCAACGGGTCGCTCTGACTTTCCGAATCAGGTCAATAACGTTTTAGGCTTCCCATATATCTTCCGTGGTGCGCTCGATGTTCGCGCCCGTGAAATTAATGAGGAAATGAAGTTGGCGGCAGCTCACGCTATCGCAGCGCTGACTAATGAGCCAGTTCCTGAAGAAGTATTGAAAGCCTGTGGCGTGGATAGTTTAACGAAAGGTCCTGATTATATTATCCCTAAACCTATGGATGCTCGTCTTTTGACCGTCGTGTCGGATGCGGTCGCGAAGGCGGCGATTAAAACCGGTGCAGCTCGCTTACCCTATCCCGCTCACTACCCGCTATAACAGGGTATTAATTAGTCGTTCTAGTGTTAGCTCTACTTAACTAGGACGACTAAAGCTCACTTTTCTCCGCTTTTCAGCAGTCGTTATTCTTCATCTCATTCCCTAATCTAGTTCCTCGTCTTCTTGAGGGGGTTCTATGAACAACATCTTTCGCCAGCAAGCTATTGAAGCTAGAGATTCGCATTTCTGCGCACAGATTAATTACCGTAACCCATGGCGATTAGAGCTAGCAGTGGTCAGCGTAGTGATTGTTTTTATCCTTCTGCTGATCATCTTTTCGATCTGGCGATTCCCCGATTATCGATCGTTTCCCGCTTTGGTCTTTGCGGCACATCCCCCCATTGAAATTCGCAGTGATGCCAATGCCTATATTAGTAAATTATCCATTGCCCCTGGCGATCAGGTTAACCAGGGGCAAGTGTTGGCGGAGCTTCGCTCGTGGAAGGTTGGACAGGCGGGTCTCTCGGTGGTCAGAGAACAACAGAACGCTTTAGTTACCGAGATTCACGATGACTTAGCCCAGCTGGAACTTCAACGCCAAGCTCGACTTAGGCAATGGTCTACAACGCAAGCCCAAATCACTCAGCTGAATAGGCTGTTAGCCGACATGGCGAGACTACGAGATCTTCGCGCCGATGAACATCAAAGAATCAAAGCTCGCTATCGCTCTGCACAAACACTGAGTGAGAAAGGATGGTTAGCGAACGCGAGTTTAGATCACGAGAAGGGCCGGTTAGACACGGCGGAGATTCAACTCATCGAGAGCGTTGGTAACCTGCTAAATCATTATCAACAGCTTGAAGCTTTGCATCAACGTCAGTGGTTGCTCGTTGAACAGCAGGATCGTGATCAACTTACTTTTCAATCGCGACAGCGTGAATTACATCAGCAGATCTTTGCGCTGGAACATAATGATCACCTTAGCGTTGTTGCCCCGGAGGATGGGGTAGTGGATTGGGTGCCAGTCCGCGAGGGGGAAAGGGTTGATAGCCAAGCACTGCTTTTTAGCTTAGCGCCGGGTCATAAAGACTATCGTGTGAAGTTTATTCTGTCCGCCGATGAACGTTATCGGGTACTACTTTCAACGCCTATTAGGTTACGTTTGGGTGGTCAACGGGGCAGACAATTGGGCTTGATTGATGCAACGTTGATCAACCTTGCCTCGTCCTCAATCACTACTGAAAGTGGTCAAGGGTATTGGGCCGAAGCCACCATCAGCGCTGATAGCCAAGCCGCGTCGTATTTGGTGGATGGCTTGCCAGTAACCGTTGACGTTGAGCTTACTCAGGCAACTTTGCTGGAACGAGCCTGGCAACATCTGCCGCTTGAGCGGGTGAATCTATGAAGGTTTTTCTTCAGGCGGGTATGTCAGAGTGCGGTTTGGCTTCACTAGCGATGATTGCCAATCACTATGACGCTAGGGTAACCCTTGGGTCGATGCGGCGAAGGTTCTCTGGTTTTCAATCGGGCATGACGCTCATCCAGCTTTCGGAAACTGCGCAACAACTGGGATTCCGCTGTCGAGCACTGCGACTGTCCAAGGGTCAACTTAGTGAGTTAACACTGCCCTGTATTATTCATTGGGGTTTCAATCATTTTGTAGTACTCGAAAACGCCAACCGGAACGGTATCGACATCGTTGACCCAGCGGTCGGTCGCCGGCGTTGTGATTGGGATGAGGTGGGTGAGCAGTTTACCGGTGTTGCGTTGGAGTGTTCGGCGGATAGCTCGGTACGTCTCTCATTACCAACAGGCGGCGAATCTATTCGAAAATGGGTGAAGCTAGGTGGCAGTTTTAATCGTGCATTAGTTTGGTTGATTGCTCTCAGTATTTCGTCGCAGCTGTTAATGCTGACAGCTCCCTATTACATTCAGTTGCTAATCGACCGAGGCATAATGATGGGCGACACCCGCTTGATGTCGCTACTACTCGTCGCGTTCTCATTACTTCTGTTGGTCCGTGTCGCCCTTCAGTACACGCGTGATTGGCTCCTAGCTAACATTGATAATAGCTTGTACAAGTCTCTGTCTTGGCAACTCTTCCGGCACTTACTGACGGTGCCCGTTGATTTCTTCCGCCAACGTAATATTGGCGATCTAATCTCTCGGTTTGAATCTATTCGCGAGTTACGTGGCGCGTTTAGCCAACTGCTGGTGCCTTTGGGGATTGCGCTGAGTTTTTCGCTATTACTTTGCCTCGTCTTGTTTTTCTATTCGATTATTTTAGCGCTCATAAGCTGTGCCATTAGCCTGGCGCTGATTGCCATCCGCTGGTGGCATTACGCCAGTGTGCGAGCCCTTCAACAGCGCTCTGTCATCGCCGCAGCCGAGGAGCATTCGCAGCGGGTAGAAATGTTGCGCAGCATGGTCTCCATTCAATCATTGAGTATGGAATCGTCATTTCTACAGCGTTGGAATACTGCTCAGGAAAAGTCCGCGAATCTCAGCTATCAGGCGGGTATGAAACTACTCAGGGCGAATCAATTACAGTTGCTGATCATCACCTTAGAAGGGCTAATTCTAAGTTTTATGGGTGCTCATCTGGTGCTTGAGGGAGCATGGACGATTGGCCATATGGTTGCCTATGTGAGTTATCGAGGTCTGTTCTTTGAACGTATTAATACGGTGGTGGATAAAGTATGCCAACTCCGGGTGATGGGACTTCATCTCGATCGCATCGATGACCTGGTTGAGGCGCAACCCAAGCAGCTTAAAACGCTGCTGCGAGACGGCTCTGGAAATCTCAGTATGCATGACATCGCCTACCGCATTGCTCAGGGCTCTAACGCGCTGTTCGAGCGGGTGGAGCTACACGTAGAAGGCGGTCAGATGATTGTTATCACCGGTCCATCAGGGGTTGGTAAGTCGACATTGATGGCCATTATTGGCGGCCACCTGCGCGCTGCTAGTGGCGTAGTATTCATTCATGGAGAGGAGGTTGGCTACGGCCTAGGAGTGGATATTCGACCTTACGTCGCGCAAGTGTTACAGGACGATAGGCTGTTATCGGGCACGCTGCTGGAGAATATCAGCAGCTTTGCCAACCAAGTGGATGAGGGTGCGCTGGAGCGTGCGCTGAATAGCTGTGGTATTCATGACTTGCTAGCGCAATTGCCAATGGGCTTACAAACTATTGTGGGGGATCTTGATACGGCCCTTTCGCAGGGGCAGATTCAACGTATTCTGCTAGCCCGAGCCATCTACCAAAAACCCAAAATACTACTGCTAGACGAAGCGACCAGTCATTTAGATGATGCCGCCGAAGCTCAGGTTCTCGCCAATATTAAGTTACTGCGCATCACCGTGGTGTCCATCGCTCATCGTCGAGCGGCGATTATCGCGGCTGATTCGATTTATGAATTAACAGCCACCGGATTGGTGGATGTGAGCAAATTGATGCAGGGTGCATCAGTCCCGGTCTGAGGTTCAGACAAAGCAAAGGAGTGCAATATGACTGAGTTATCTATCAGTGAAATGCAAGAAGTGAGTGGTGGTGAACCACCACGATCAATCGTTTACATCGAACTGCCAAACGGCGTCCGACCAGACTTTGAAATGTTTGGCTGGACCCCTGAGGAACTTGTCTTTGATCAACGCGCCACGGGAGGTGCTTAGTAATGGAATTACTCAATACAGAACAACAGCAGGAAGTAAGTGGTGGTATCTTTATTAATCCCGTAACGGTAATGCTAGCCGTGCGCTTGGTGACTTATGCCTCACCGTATGTGGTGTCGGCGGCGGCTGCCACCGCCACCGCAGTAGGCAGTGCGGTAGGCGGCTACCTAGCTTCTGATGGAGGCGAGTGAAATGCGCGAGCTGACATTGAAGGAACAAACTGAAGTGGACGGCGGAGGTGTCATCCTAATTGTGGGAGGGGCCTTTCTTGCGGGCGTAGCCCTGGGCTATATTGCGGAGAAGACGAGTCAATTCTTAGATGGCTTGAATGACCCAGCGCCTGCTCCCGAACCTAAAACCGAAGCGCCGCAACCGGCTTAATTCTGAAGGAGTAACCGTAACACTGGGCTTGCCCAGTGTTACCTTAGAGCAAGGATTAAGATCAGCTCGAGCAATAAAACGATTGCTGGTATTAGTTTTAGATTAAGTATTACTATTAGGCCAAAAAGTAGAACTAGAGATGGAAGTCATCCACCGTTAGCAGGGAGCTACAATGACAAGAGAAACGCTGAATCAACTCGTCAGTTTCAAAGAGCCTGTAAGTTTAACCATTGCCACGGCAGCCTCATCGATGTTTGCAGGATTCTTTGTGACGTTATTTACCTGGAAGGCCTGGTTGTTAATTGTGGCGAGCTACCAGTTGCTAGTGTGGTTGTATCCAGCGAACCGCGAGAATGGCCCGGTGACACCACGGGTGGGTGTGCAATACCTTGTTGCTATGGGGGCAGCGGGAAGCCTTTACGCGTTACTTAGTCCACACTTGCATGCGTTTTTGGCGGGGTTTATCTGGCTCAGTGCAATACTCTTTGCGATCTATTATTTTCGCGTACCTAAGGTCTATCGGTAGCCTGAGATTACTCTCGTCAAGCTACCAATAATACCAGCGAGCGCCTTAGAAAAGCACTCGACAGCGAATGGTATGATCAACGGTCGACAATTTGTCTAGCGCTTTCGACCCCTGCCCATGCTCCACATCAACCACCACATAACCAATATCTTCAGCAGTCTGGAGATACTGACCAGTAATGTTTACGCCATTAGTCGATAACACTTCGGTTATCGCAGCTAATACGCCTGGAACGTTCTTGTGAACGTGAAGGATACGGTGGCTAGTATTGTGCTCTGGCAGGGCAACCTCAGGGAAATTGACGGCGCTGGTAGTCGTGCCGTTGTCGCTATACTTAGCAAACTTCAGCGCCACCTCAATACCAATATTTTCCTGAGCTTCTTGGGTAGAGCCACCCACGTGCGGAGTGAGAATCACGTTGTCGATCCCCCGCAATGGCGACTCGAAGGTTTCGCTGTTTGAACGCGGTTCTACTGGGAAAACATCAATTGCAGCGCCGCCCAAATGTTCAGATTTCAGTGCGGCGACTAGATCCTCAATAACCACTACCGTGCCGCGAGCGGCATTGATGAAGATTGAGCCGGGTTTCATCTTAGCGAACTGTGCGGCACCAAACATGTCTTGTGTTGCTGACGTCTCGGGAACATGCAGGGTGACGATATCACTCTCACTTAACAGATCATCTAGTGACTCTGCCTGTTCTGCATTCCCTAACGGCAATTTTGTTACCACATCGTGGAACTTCACTTTCATTCCCAGTGACTCGGCCAGGACCGATAGCTGGCTACCAATTGAGCCATAACCCACAACACCCAGCGTCTTGCCGCGAACTTCCCAGGACTTGGCGGCAGACTTCTGCCACTCACCGCGATGCGCTTTCATGCTCTTCTCTGGCACACCGCGCGCTAACATAATGGCTTCGGCGAGAACCAACTCGGCCACGCTACGCGTGTTGGAATAGGGTGCGTTGAACACGGGAATACCATGGCGTCGGGCTGCGGGTAGGTCAACTTGGTTGGTACCAATACAGAAACAACCAATGGCAATGAGCTTGTCAGCGGCAGCGATCACCCGTTCAGTCAATTGTGTTCTAGATCGAACCCCTACGAAATGTACGCCCTTTAGCTTTTCAATCAGCGAATCTTCGTCCAGGGAGCCACTCAGCGCCTCGATTTCGTTGTAGCCTGCCGAATTTAGGGTGGCAATAGCCGAGGGGTGAACACCCTCTAACAACAAAAACTTAATACGATTCTTCTCGAGTGACATACTAGCCATGGGTTACCTCTTTTTAATGTATTAAAACGGTGATATTTGCCTTGCCGATAAAGTGAGCTCACTTTAATCTAGCGGTCATCAATACTTACTAGCTACAGAGAGCCAGCCACGTGAATTTAAGCTTGCCGCAAATCGAGGCGTTACGCCAAATCCTAGGTGACACTAATGTACTGCTTGATGAGGCTGATTTACAGCACTTCGGCGGCGATTGGTGTAGGCAATATTCACCAAAGCCAAGTGCCATTGCGTTGCCAACCACCACCGAACAGGTTCAAGCCATTGTTCGCTGGGCAAATGCCGAGCAGGTAGCTTTGGTTCCTTCGGGGGGCAGAACGGGCTTGAGCGGCGGGGCTACGGCCTTGAATGGCGAGCTTGTGCTCTCACTGGAGAAGATGAACAAGCTAATAGCTACGGATGTTGCTAGCTCTACGGTCACTGTTGAGTCAGGTATGGTAACCGCCCAGCTACAGCAGCATGCAGAGGAGTTAGGGCTGTTCTACCCGGTAGATTTTGCGTCGTCTGGCAGCTCGCAAATTGGTGGGAATATCGCTACCAACGCTGGCGGCATTAAAGTCATTCGCTACGGGATGACCCGCGATTGGGTTGCTGGATTAAAGGTAGTTACTGGGTCTGGCGAACTGTTAGAGCTCAACAAAGGGTTGCTAAAAAACAATACTGGCTATGACCTTCGCCATTTATTCGTAGGCTCAGAAGGTACGTTGGGAATTATTACCGAAGCGACTATTCGTCTCACTGCGCCTCCCAAGCCGGCAACTGTGCTGGTGCTGGCTGTAAATGAAATGACGGATCTCATGTCGGTACTCGCCAGCTTCCAACAGCAGACCTCAGTGAACGCCTTTGAGTTCTTCTCCCACAATGCCCTGGAGGCGAATCTCGCTCATTCAGGCGAAGCTCAGCCGCTGGCCGAAGCCGCCCCCTACTATGCCTTAGTGGAAGTGGAAACAGCTACCGAGGCTGAGATAGAGGCAACGTTAGCTTGCTTTGAACACTGCCTGATTGAGGGCTGGGTGCTGGACGGGGTGATGAGTCAGTCTGAACAGCAGGCGTCATCACTCTGGCGGCTGCGCGAGGGAATCTCTGAAAGCATCGCACCGCGAATGCCCTACAAAAATGACTTGAGTGTATCGGTTTCTAAGGTGCCGGCATTCTTGGCTAAAGTTGACAGCATTGTGGCGGAGCATTACCCGGATTTTGAAGTGTGTTGGTTTGGTCATATTGGCGACGGTAATCTTCATCTGAACATTTTGAAGCCCGAAGAACTATTGATTGAAGACTTCATGGAGCAATGCAAAGCGGTCAGTGCGCTAATCTTTGACGAAATTGCTGCGATGGGCGGCTCGGTGTCAGCGGAGCACGGCGTCGGCCTGCTTAAGAAACATGCCTTAAGCTATAGCCGTTCCGATGAAGAAGTTCGTCTGATGAAACAAATGCGCCAGGTATTTGATCCAGCGGGAATACTCAATCCAGGTAAACTGTTTGATTAAGGCTATGTACATCTCGTTATGAGCTGCCATACTTAAGAAAAAGGTTGCTAAAGCAACTTCTTAATTGGCTGTGAATGCAGAGTTGGAGCCTAATTTGTCAATATACCAACACCGATGGTGGGGTGGTGAGTCCCTTGATCTTCCCAATGCTAAGGCCGTGTGCGTAGGGCGAAACTATGCCGCCCACGCACGCGAGTTAAACAATCCAGTCCCCACTGAACCGCTTCTCTTTATCAAACCCTCTTCGGCAATGGTTGAGATGGAGCCGCAATTTTCGATCCCTAGCAATCAGGGGGAATGCCATGTGGAGACCGAGATCACGCTCTTAATCGGCAGCCGACTTCGAAACGTAAGCGCCGAAGAAGCCGATGCCGCAATTATTGGTGTAGGCCTGGGCTTGGATTTAACGCTCCGGGATTTGCAAAGTGAATTAAAACGCAATGGCCATCCCTGGGAACGCGCTAAAAGTTTTGATGGCGCGCTGGTTCTGTCAGCCTTTGTAGATCGCGAAAACTGTCCTTCTCTTGAAGATCTTTCGCTCTCATTGGAATTGAACGGCCGCCTTCAGCAGTCCGGATCGGTCGCCGAAATGCTCTGGTCCCCGTTGGATTTAGTTGCAGAAATCTCACGCTCATTCACGCTCGAACCCGGTGATCTCGTTTTAACCGGAACGCCAGCTGGTGTTACAGCATTACGTCAAGGTGATCAGCTCGGCGCCAGCTTATGCAATCGATGGTCAGCTAGATCAGAGGTACTTTAAATGCGTTTAATGATTATTGCTTTGTTACTACTGTCGTCGCTAGCGACCGCAGGCAGTGATTACGAAGCACAACTCAATGCGGTGTTTCAAATTCGCGTTCTCGATGCACAAGCCGATCAGAAATCATCCATCGGCAGTGGCTTTGCGGTGTCCACCGACGGATATCTTGTTACGAACTACCACGTTGTGGAGTCCGTGGTTAACTTTCCCGACGGCTATCGACTTGAGGTCGTTTCAGCCACCGAGCAAATCATTCCAAGCCGTGTAGTCGCGGTGGATGTCATTAATGACTTGGCGCTATTAAAAATAGACGCTGAAGTAGAAGGCATGCTTCAGCTTGCGGCTCACGAGCCCTCTCAAGGAGAACGAATTCTATCCTTCGGTAACCCCATGGATTTAGGGCAAACCATTGTGCCAGGGACCTGGAATGGTGAAGTAGCCCATCGCTTTCATCGTTTGATTAACTTCTCCGGCGCGCTTAACTCCGGCATGAGTGGCGGACCCGCATTGAACAAAGAGAACGAGGTAGTGGGTGTTAATGTGGCCGGTTATGGAAATAACTTGAGTCTACTAGTGCCCCTTGATGCTGTGGTAAATATGGTGGCGCAGATAGGCGTTGAAGTTCCGCTTGAAGCGCAAATTTCAGAACAGTTGCTAGCGGATGAAAGCGCCAGAATCGATACTTTTCTATCGGGTGATTGGTCCGTTGAGCAACTGGGTGGTCGGCCTGCGATCGCCGAAATCACAGACTTCATTAGTTGCTGGGGGGCATCGAATAACGATCAGCAGGAACGCAGAACCAACGTAATCAGTCGCTCGTGTCGAACTCGTGAAGGCATCTATCTTAACCGACATCTGCAAACGGGTAGCATTATCTACAATCAGATGGTGGTGGAGAATATTGACCTCAGCCCGCTACAGTTTGAGTTCGAAGTGCATGATGCGATGAATCTGGGGCGGCAATCCCCGAGTGATACCGATTACGTAGGACCGATGAGTTGTCATGAGACCTTCTTAGATGGCGATTACGGTGGCCATAAGGCCATCGTGTGTGTCCGAGGCTATAAGCGCTTTGCTCCCCTTTACGATGTCTACCTTAAAGTGGGCTCCCCGCCTCACGAGGGCAAGGTGGCAATGACGGCGTTAGCGCTAGAGGGGGTAAGTAAGGACTCTGCACAACAGGTTATTGATAAGCTATTGGGGGCTATTCTATGAAGTTGCTGCGAATTTATAGAACTCATCGACAGCATGAACAACGTGTCCCCCTTGCTAACAACCTGAGTATTGGCTCTGCGCCTGAAATGGATGTTTGTCTCCACGATAGTTATGTGTCGCCCGCCCACGCGAAAGTACTCGAGGATGAGGAGGGTCGGTTTTGGCTGCTTGATACTGACAGTGAAAACGGCATTCGTAATCGTTTTGGCAGCTCTCTCGGTGATCGGATTCAATTGGTAGCGGGTGAAAAGTTTGAGCTGGGTGAACATATCTTCGAGGTGATCGATAACACGCAAGCCACTCCGTCTACCCCGTCATTACCTCCTAGCCTTAAACGTGCTATGCCAATTGCACTGGCAGCCTATTTCTTGCTGATCGTCAATAGTGTTTTTATTGAATATCTGTACGGGTTTGAAGAATTTAGCATATCGAATTCCTTCCATTCCGGAGCGTTAGAATATCTATGGATTCTGGGAGTAGCTGGCGTAGGCTACGCTATCGGTGTACTGCTGCGAGGCAAAGGCTATTTTTGGCAAGTATTAGCACTAGTTGCAGGCGTTATGCTACTGATGGAAGTGGGTGCCTACCTGCTAGCTTGGCTCTCCTATAATGTGGGTGGATCAATATTTTTGGTGATGATTGGCTTTATTGCCAAAGTATTGTTGCTAGTCCTTTCACTATACGGGGCGCTCTCCTGGGTAACGCATTGGACTTTTGTAAAGCGAGCACTCGCTTGCAATGTTTTGCTGTTAGCAATCTGCTTCGATACCTATATTCATGTGACGGAGGATGCGGCGGACGCGGAGAGTTTAGCGGTTTACAACGAGCTGCTTTTGAGTGAGACGCTTCGGTTTGCGCCAGTTCAGGATGTGGAGGATTTTCGTGCCGCGGTCGGAGATCTATTCATCGAGGCGGAAGGTGATTCGAGCGATGATGAATCCCAAGGTGATGAATCTCAAGGTGATGACTAGCGGCCAAATTAATTCGTGAAACGAATTAGAGAGGCTGGTACCTCGGCCTAGAAAATTTCGATCAACGCGAAGCAAATGCCATCAAACGTTACGTTTGATGGCATTTTTGTATCATCGATCTCAGTTAGTTGTTTTGGTTACTACACCGTCTTGCGTAGCCAGCATCAGAATGTCGGCAGGGCGGTTGGCAAATAGGCCGTTAGTCACTACCCCTACAATTTGATTAATCGCCGTCTCAATAGCGCGAGGCGTAGCAATCTGAAAGTTGTACAGGTCTAGGATGATGTTGCCGTTATCGGTGACAACACCTTCTCGGTAAACTGGGTCAGCGCCCATTGCTACCAACTCTCTCGCCACGTAGCTTCGTGCCATTGGGATAACCTCGACGGGTAGGGGAAACTCACCGAGGACATTAACGAGCTTTGATTCGTCCGCAATACAAATAAAGGTCTTCGACGCGGCAGCCACAATTTTTTCGCGTGTTAATGCAGCCCCGCCGCCTTTAATTAGCTCAAGTCGCTCGTTGCTTTCATCCGCACCATCAATATAAAACTCAAGCGTCCCAGATTCGTTTAGGTCGTAAACGGGAATACCATGGGCGAGTAATCTATCCGCTGAAGCTTCCGATGAGGCAACACAGCCGTCAAAGGCACCTTTGTGTTCGGCCAAGAAATCAATAAAGAAGTTTGCCGTAGAACCCGTGCCAATACCAAGAATGGTATCGCTGTTGAGTTGCGGAAGAATGTGTTGCAAGGCCGCCTGCGCGACGGATGCCTTTAACTGATCTTGGTTCATAAAGATTCCCATTGTGGTAGGTCGAAGCTGCGCTAAGTATAACGCTAAGCCCAAGTGAATACGAAGAATTGTTATACACCTTGTGGCGTCAACACGTTACACTGAGAAGATCATTAGAAAGGTTGGCTGCTTCATGAAAGACTCGTTAGTTAAGAAAATCCTCGATGCGAGAATATATGACTTAGTGATCGAAACTCCGCTCAATAAAGCGGCGGGGCTATCAGCGCGTTTCAGCAGCCCAATTTATCTAAAGCGAGAAGATCTCCAGCCCGTTCACTCCTTCAAACTGCGTGGCGCCTATAACAAGTTACTTCAGCTCTCGGCCGACACATTGTCGAAGGGCGTCATTGCAGCATCGGCAGGTAACCATGCTCAAGGGCTTGCCATGGCGTCGACACACCTTGGCGTTGTAGCAACCATCGTGATGCCGCAAACAACCCCTCAGATTAAGATTGATGGCGTGCGAGCACGTGGCGGCAACGTAGTACTTCACGGTGATTCATTTGATCAGGCCGCGGCTCATGCGCGTGAACTATCGGAACTTCAGGGCTTATTTTACGTTCATCCGTTTGATGATATTGACGTTATTGCCGGTCAGGGAACCGCCGCCGTTGAAATCTTGAAGCAGATGCCAGCCAAGGTAGAAGCCATATTCTTACCAGTGGGTGGCGGTGGCTTGGCCGCAGGCTGTGCAAATTGGATTAAATTCTTACGCCCTGAGATTAAGGTCATTGCAGTGGAACCTGAAGATGCTGCCTGTCTTCGTTATGCTTTGGAACAGGGTACTCCCAGTACGCTGGACAAGGTTGGGTTGTTTGCTGACGGCGTTGCGGTGGCACGTATTGGTGAAGTGACCTTTGAGCTTCTAAAAGATACCGTAGATGAAGTGATCACCTGCACCACCGATGAAATTTGTGCGGCGATTAAAGATATTTTCGATGACACGCGGTCTATTGCAGAGCCAGCGGGCGCACTGTCGTTAGCCGGTTTGAAGAAGTATGCTGAACGAGAGGGTGCTACCGAAGGGGCGTTGATTGCTATCGAATCGGGGGCCAATACCAACTTCGATCGTCTGCGTTATATCTCGGAGCGAACCGAAATCGGCGAGCAGCGCGAGGCGGTTTTTGCCGTCACCATTCCCGAACAGCCTGGCAGTTTCGCCGCCTTTTGCGAAAACCTTGGCAAGCGCGCCGTGACCGAATTCAACTACCGTTACAATCGTCCTGATCAGGCAGTGGTGTTTGTAGGCGTGCAAGTTCGAGCAGGTGGTGAAGATAGGGCGAAGCTCAATCAACACCTTGCTGATTGCCAATACCCTGTCATCGATTTAACGGATAATGAACTCGCTAAAGTTCATACTCGCTACATGGTGGGTGGAGTTAGCCAACTGACCAATGAGCGAGTATTTAAAACTCGATTTCCAGAACGCCCAGGCGCACTAAAAGACTTTCTCGCCGCATTAGGTGGAGACTGGACTATCACGTTATTCCATTATCGCAATCATGGCGCGGCATATGGCCGTGTGCTGTTTGGTTTAGCCATCGATGAGGCTGATATCCCAACCTTGGTAAGTCGACTTGCGCAGGTAGGTTTTAGTATCGAAGATGAAACAGCAAATCCCGCTTTCCAACTCTTTATGAGTTAACTCACGTCGAATGTCCTAATTTGTAATAGAGTTGGCACAATAAATGCTTACTAGTTACTAGTGAACTTTATTAAAAGTCAGTAGTCTTACTTACCTCTTGCGATTCAGTCGTAATCTTTGTAAGTTGAGTGATTGAAGTGCACCAAAGAAGTGCAAATGCAACGATATAATAAATTAAACGCACCGAAATCACGCAGAGGATAAGGTGGAGAGTCTAGGAGTAGAGAGATGAAATCCGATTTTTTTAATTGGGCTATGGCATTATTTGCAGTAGGGGTTCTCATTACGGCGGGGTTACACCTCCTTGATGGTGAAGAAGTTCGTCAGCCTGTTGCTGCGCTGCAGCAGGGCCTTATGAGTTCAACCAAGTAAGCCCATTCTCAGTAGCAATCGCATCAAGCCGAACATCCCAAGGTTCGGCGGCGATTGTCTGGCATTCCTGAACGCTATGAGCACAGCCTATCAAAAGCGGTTTCTCGCTCAGTGTGCCTAGTGCTCTATCGTAATAGCCCGCACCCATACCAATTCGATTACCTTCTCTGTCATAGCCAACCAGCGGCACTAACATAATGTCAAAGTGCTCAGCTGCGGTGGCCGAAGCTTCTTGAGGCTCTCGAATTCCATAATCATTGTGATTTAGGCTGTTAAGGTCTACCGCTCCCCACTGCATGCCGTAATCGGGCGTGATGATGGGGGCGAACCAATGGTGATGGGAACTTGAGCTAAACAGCGGGTCAACCGAGATTTCGGGGCCAAAGGCCAGATAGCTAGCGATGCGCTTAGCAGAAAGTTTAGTCAGGTAGGCATTAAGTGTCTGACAGAGCGCATGGCTATTGGCAGACTGCCGAGCCTGGGAAAGCTCGCGTCGAACTTGTTTACACTGTTTTCTTAAGAGAGATTTATCTGAGGACATAAGACCCAAGGTGCCGCTACTGACGTGGCCTCGAACCCGAAGTTCAAGGTGGGAAACGCTGAATTGGATCAGGCTTTCCGTCAAGCGGACATGCACACCACCAATAACGAGCATAACCCGTGTTTTCAATTATCGGCTCAGGGACGTGTCAATTGGCAAACACCCCAGGCTAAAATCATTATACGCTGAGTTAGTCTATATCACCAATCATGGAAGACAAAGAATGCAGTCTTTCGGCGATTTCAACCAAGGCTGCGCGCTCGGTCTCAGTTCGTTCAGCGGAATTGGGGAGACTAGATGCTAAGGTCTGGTTGTCATCAACCTGCCTAAGCGCACCAGATTGGTTTGCTGTTTCCAACTCAAAGCTTAAATTCAGTGCAGCCATCAGCATTACAGACTCGCGCGAGGCAGTGGTATTCTGATGAATCTCGGTCATTCGTTGATTAAGTTTTTCAGCCGCCTGAGTTAACTTTTCTCGTTGCTCGCTAGGGCAGTTGAATTCGTACTCGCGCTCTAAAAAAGTAAATTGAATGGTGTTGCTAGAGGCCACTTAACCAATCCTCCTGAAGATGCTCATCCGAGGTTTTAGCTACGTTCACGGTGCGCGTCTTACGGGCTGCGAGTTGCTCCTGAAGGCGAGTTCGCTCATCTAACAGTTGCTCAAGCTTCCGTGTGAGTTGGTCTACGCATTCTTGTAATTCGATTATCAGTTCGTCGTGCCCTGACATAGTTCATTTCCAGTTACCTACGGCTATTACTTACTATAGGGTTTCCAGGTTATTTTGGTCAACTCAAATAGCTGCTAAAGGCAGCAATTCTTGACGGTGAATTAGTGGCGAAATTGAGCTTGCAGCGTTAGGATACCAACATTGATGTAAGGAATTTGTAGTTATGAGTCAAACTGGTAAAGCGTTTAGCCTATTAGAAACCGCCCTCGAGGACGTTGGGGCAGTTTGTACCCCGGCGGAATTGCACGGTTATTTAACCGCTGGGCTATGTGTTAAAACGGGCGGTGATACGCGTCGCGCGGTGGATGCACTGTTAGAGGCCTATGGTGTTGAGGCCAACGAAGGTTTTATTGCCACATTGAACGCTTTACGGGAGTTAGCTCGTAAACAACTAGAGGACGTTAACATGGGTTTCATGTTGATGTTGCCAGAAGACAATGCTGGACTCACTGCTAGGGCGCAAGCGCTGGCACATTGGGCCGAAGCGTTTCTCGCTGGATTTGGAATGCAAGGTGGCACAATTAACGATGAGAGTTTCTTTGAGGACCTGAGCCAAATTGCTCAACTGGATACGAGTGGTGAATTCAGTGAGGAAGATGAACAGGAATTAATTGAGATTAGTGAGTACGTTCGCCTAGGGATTATCTCCCTCTATATTGATGCTCGACCAAAGAAGGTACAGTAAATGAACACAGAATTTCCCTTGGCTGAATTTGCCGCCCGTCGAGCCGCCTTGCTCGATAGTATGCCTGACAATAGCGTCGCGTTTATCGCCACAGCGCCCGAATTAATTCGCTCGAATGATGCCGATCACCATTTTCGCGCCGAATCCAACTTCTACTATCTCACCGGGTTTCCAGAGCCTGAAGCGGTCGCTTTTTTGGTGAAAGAGGGAGATGAGGGTCGCTTCGTGTTGTGCTGCCGTGACAAGGATAAAGATCGAGAAATTTGGGATGGTCGCCGCTTTGGCCCAGAGCTTGCCGCAGAGATATTCGGCGCGGATAGTGCTTACCCAATAGGCAACCTCGATAAGATTGCCGTGGAGTTATTGGCTGACAAAGATGTGCTATTAAGCTCAAATTTACGACAGAGCGAGCAGGCTTCACTTATTGAATCGTGGATGCAGGGTCTCCGTCGCCAACGCAAGCAGGGGGTGAGAACGCCGGAAGCACGTTTAGATGTGGATGCCATGATTGCCGAAATGCGCCTTATCAAGTCTGATTATGAGATTGAATTGATGCGCACCGCCGCCACAATCTCGGCGGATGCGCATTCGCGCGCGATGAAGTTCGTCAAGCCCGGCTGCAATGAGTATCAGCTTGAGGCCGAAATTGTTCACGAATTCGCGATGCGAGGCGCTCGCTTCCCCGCCTACAACTCCATTGTCGGCGGCGGCGAGAATGCCTGCATTTTGCATTATGTTGAGAACAATGCCGAGGTAAAGGACGGTGACCTCGTCCTGATTGACGCGGGTTGTGAATATCAAATGTATGCCGCGGATATCACGCGGACCTTTCCAGCCAATGGTAAATTTAGTCCGGAGCAACGGGCTATCTATGACGTTGTCTTAGCTGCTCAGCATGCGGCGATTGCGCAGATTAAGCCTGGAAACCCTTACGACGCCGTTCATAACGCGGCAGTTGCCGTGTTGGTTGATGGGCTAATTTCACTGGGACTATTGGCCGGTGATGCGGACACCTTAATCGCCGATGAGGCTTACAAAGAATATTACATGCACGGTACAGGTCACTGGCTAGGTATTGACGTTCACGATGTGGGTGATTACCGCGTTGCGGGCTCAAAGGAATGGCGCAATTTTGAACCGGGAATGGTGTTAACCGTGGAGCCGGGGATTTACGTCTCGCCGAATAATGACACCGTGGACGCAAAGTGGCGTGGGATTGGGGTTCGCATTGAAGACGATATTCTGGTGACTAACACCGGACATGAAAATCTTACTGCGGCGGTGCCAAAGACCATTGAAGCAATTGAAGCACTAATGGATAGTCACTAACGATGACGCGAGCGGTGATAGCCGGCGGGGGCCTCGTTGGGAGAATGGCGGCACTTCAGCTTGCTCAGACCGAGAGCGTGACGTCAGTCGAAATATTCGATCCTAACCCCGTGGTTTCCGCCGATACTAATGCGCTAGATGTTCGTTCTACCGCGTTGTCAGCGGGGACCCTCGATGAGCTTGCTCGCCTTGGCATCTCCACTCAACAATTGGGCGCCCAGCCCATCTCAGGCATTCATGTTTCAGCCAGCCAGCACTTTGGTGGTTTAGCCCTGAGTGCGGATGAAATTAACCAGCCTTGTTTCGGCGCGGTAGTCGAAAATCAGATGCTCCTCAACGCGCTCAGCTGTGGTATCGAATCGCACGCTTCGATCCACGCAAGCCGGCTAGAGGGAATTGACAGTTTCACTGTCACTGAGCAAGGGGTCCATCTTAAGACGAGTTCGGGTGATGCTCAAACGGCTGAATTACTGGTTATTGCAGATGGCGCCAAGAGCCGGTTACTTAAGCAAGCCGGTATTGAGGTTCAAAAAACGGACTACCAGCAGGTAGCGCTGGTCTTTAATGTGGCACTAAAACAGCCTCATCAAGGTATCGCGCGTGAGCGCTTTGCGGATGGTAAACCGTTGGCATTACTGCCCCTCACGCAACAGCGCTATGCGGCGGTGTGGTGTGTTTCGCCGGACGATGCAGCAGCGCTCACGGCACTCTCCCCCGAGCTTTTCATCGAGCGATTTGAGGCTGCTGCCACCTTGCGCTTTGGCGGCGTTGAGGCGATGGGTAAAATTGCTTCCTTCCCCGTGGCAGCCCAGCAATCGCAGGAAATTTTTCGTCGCGGCGTAGCGGTAATCGGTAACGCCGCCCACACCCTTCATCCGGTTGCAGGACAGGGTTTTAACCTATGCGCGCGCGATGGCGCCAGACTGGCCTCAGCCATGGATAACTTCGATTGGCATCAGGCCTACTCAGCATTAGCCAAATGGGAGCAAGCCGTTCATCAGGATCAAGCGCTGGTATTCAATGCCTGCGATCAGTTAGTGCGAACCTTTGCGCTATCCAGTCGTGTTGCCTCGATTGCTAGAACCTCAGCGATGATTGCGCTGGCTTCAGCTCCAACGCTCCGCAAGGAGTTCCTCAGTAGAGCGGCCGGACTCCATCCTACTCAGCAGGGGACGTTGATATGAGCGCTACGATTAATAATATGCCTAGACAGTCCGTTGTCGTGGTGGGTGGTGGCATTATTGGTGCCGTGACAGCCGCTCACCTGGCACTTTCACTCTCTTCCGATCAGCTTGCTGTAACCCTTGTTGATGGTGGGCCAGCGCCACAACCCTTGACCGAAGATGCGCCCGCGGACGTTCGCGTAGTGGCATTAACCGCCGCGTCGGTCAGCCTGCTGAAGCAGGCTAATATTTGGGATCGTATTCCAGCGCAGCGTCGTCAGAAGTACCAGCAAATGAGGGTATGGGACCGCGAGGGTACGGGAAATATTCATTTCAGTGCCGCGGAGGCCTCGCTTGATGAACTGGGTTGGATTGTTGAGAACGCAGCGCTAAATTATGCCGCTACTCAGCAACTTGCGGAGATTGGAGTACGCTGCCTTTGGAATACCAGCGTTGAACGTTGCTTCGAGGACGACCAGGGGGTAACTGTTCAGCTCGCCGATGGCCAACAACTGCATCCAGATTTGTTAGTCGCCGCCGACGGTGCCAATTCTCGTATTCGCGACCAACTTGATATTCCTGTCGCTAGAGCCTCTTACGAGCAGCAGGCCATCGTTGCTACCGTTGAGTCCGCCGAGTCTCATTCCAATACCGCCTATCAGAGCTTCTTAAGCTCGGGCCCAGCGGCCCTGTTGCCGCTGCCGATTCAACATGGAAAGCATTTTGAATCAGTAGTCTGGAGCGCAGATAACGTCGAAGCCGAGCGGCTGATGTCCCTCACCGAGACGCAATTTTCGGCTGAATTAGGGCGGGTGATGGAAAATGTCTGTGGGAAACTTACGCTCGCTTCAAAGCGCTACAGTTTTCCGCTACAACGTACTCATGCCAGAAATTATGTGGGTACTGGATGGGTGTTGCTCGGCGACGCCGCCCATACAATTCATCCCTTGGCGGGACAGGGTGCTAATTTGGGCTTCAGCGATGCTTTGGTGCTGGCGGAAGAACTCAGCAAAATGTTGGCGCGCGGAGTGCCGCTTTCAGTGCCGGTGAAACGCTATGAACGGCGACGCAAAGGTGATAATCAGTTAACTGCTCTGTCTATGTCTGGTTTCAATTGGTTATTTGGAAATGATAATCCTACACTTAGATTGGCTCGAAATTGGGGGCTAAACCGCGTTGATAAACAGGGTTTGCTAAAACAATGGTTGCTAACTCAGGCGCAAGGAAGATAGAATGAATAAGAATCATTATCAATTAGGTTTGATAGTGAACATTCTTGATAGGTATGTGGATATAGGGTTTTCAATGAAAAAAATGGTTACTTGGCTGGCTTTTATTGCCGCCACAAGCTCGCTAGTTGGCTGTGATCAACCAACAAAAGAAGCTGATGTTCTCACCGTTTACACCGCGCGTAAAGAACAGCTAGTTAAGCCTCTATTCGACCGTTTTACGGCCGAAACAGGTATTGAAGTTCGTTATATCACGGATTCAGCAGGCCCTCTATTGGCCCGAATTGAAGCTGAGGGCGAAAATACGCCGGCTGACGTATTTATTACCGTTGATGCAGGGCATCTTTGGCACGCCGCACAAAGCGGTGTACTCGCACCTATTAATAGCGACATTTTAAGTGCAAATGTTCCGACTAATTTGCGTGATCCAAACAATCTCTGGTTTGGGCTATCACAGCGCGCTCGGACTATGGTGTATAACACGGACACCGTGACGCCTGAGGAGCTCTCTAGCTATGAAGCGCTAGCGGGTGAAGCCTGGAATGATCGCCTATGTCTGCGAACTTCACAGAAGGTCTACAATCAAAGCCTAGTTGCTACCATGATTGAAGCGGATGGTGAGCAGGTAACTCGAGAGGTTGTTACGGGATGGGTTAATAACTTAGCTCAAGAGCCCTTCTCAAATGACACTCAGGCGATGCAAGCTGTTGCGGCTGGCGTATGCGATGTCACGATTGTAAACACCTACTACTTCGGCAGACTTCAGGTTTCAAATCCAGAGCTACCGTTGGCGTTGTTCTGGGCGAATCAGGGCGATGAGCAGCGCGGGATCCACGTTAACATCTCCGGTGCTGGAGTTCTGAAACACGCGCCGAATCCTGAGCTTGCTCAGCAGTTAATCGAATGGCTCAGTCAGCCCGAAGCGCAATACCTGTTTGCGGAGATAAACCAAGAATTCCCCGTAAACGTCTCGGTTGAGCGCAGCGCACAGGTTTCTTCATGGGGTGACTTTAAGACGGATCAGGTTAATCTCAGCGTCGCCGGTGAGCGCCAAGCGCAAGCGATGAAGCTGATGGATGAAGTAGGTTACCGCTAAATGCTGCAGGGCAATAGACTGGCAATTAGCTACGTCCCTATTGCCCTAGTTTTGCTATTGGTCGCGGCCCCCGTGGTCGCGCTGATTAGCAGTTGGGGAAGTATCGATGTTGAACTATGGTCTCACCTTTGGCGAACACAGCTTCCCGAGTTAATCACTAACACCCTATTGTTGATGCTAGGTGTTTCGGTTGGTGTGCTGCTCTTTGGTGTATCAACCGCGTGGCTGACCTCGGTGTGTGACTTCCCAGGTAGGCGATGGTTAAGCTGGGCATTAGTCCTGCCCATGGCCATGCCGGCCTATGTATTAGCCTTTGTAGTTTTGGGTATTACGGACTTCGGTTCGCCACTTCAGCAGTTTATCGCCGCTCAATTCCCGGGAGTTTATCTAGACCTTCGCCACCCTCTAGCGGTGATGCTAGTGCTGTCTCTTGTCTTCTACCCCTATGTGTTTCTACTCGCGCGGACGGCATTTCGCTACCAGGGGATTACCTCGATCCAGGCCGCCAGAACGCTGGGAAAGGGCCCTTGGCAAGCATTCTTTAGTGTTGTCTTACCCATGGCAAGGCCAGCGATAGCAGCCGGCTTGGCCTTGGCGCTCATGGAAACCTTGGCAGACTTTGGTGCGGTATCCGTCTTTAACTATCAGACGTTCACCACGGCAATTTACAAGAGTTGGTCGAGCTTCTATAGCCTCTCAACCGCCACTCAATTGGCCAGCTTACTCTTACTCCTTGTTGCCGTGTTGTTGCTCCTGGAACGTTTTAATCGCCGTGGTCGTTTTGCAGAAAATTCTGCACCGTTGCAGCGTTTTCAACTTGCGGGTGCTGCGAAGTGGTTAGCAACTTCATGGTGCTTTGCGATCTTCTTTTTTGCCTTTTTACTGCCGCTAGTGCAGTTAGTTATTTGGGCATGGGACGAATTTTCGTTACTGCGCGATCCACGCTTCATCGGCTTTATTCTCAATACCGTCAAGCTCGGCGTCATGGCAATGTTGGTTGCGGTAGTGTTTGCAACACTTGCCCAGCTGGCTAACTTCTATAATCGCAGTAAATGGCTTTCCTATTTACAGGTCTTTGTCAGCCTTGGCTACGCGTTGCCTGGTTCGGTGATGGCAGTGGGGATGATGATCGTCGCGGCGCAGATTGATAGTCTGCTGGCGCGGCATTTCCTGATGGGTAGTGCGTTTGTCTTGATTCTCGCTTATTTAGCGAGATTCTATGCCGTGGCTAATGGGCCAATTGAGACGGCAATGGCGAAAATTAAGCCTAGTTTACTGGAGTCCGCTCGGGTTCTGGGTGTGTCTTCCGCCCAACAATTTCGGCGAGTAGTGCTGCCGCTACTGAGCCCGGGTGTATACGTTGCCACCTTGATGGTGCTAGTTGACGTTATGAAGGAGATGCCCGCCACCCTGTTATTGCGACCGTTTGGCTGGGATACGCTGGCCATTAAGATCTTCGAACTGACCAGTGAGGGCGAATGGCAGCAGGCCGCTGTTCCGGCTTTAATTCTCGTTTTGGTCTCGATACTTCCGGTTGTTTATCTGTTGAATAAAACAGCAAAAAACAATTGAATAGTGTGAATCTTAATGATTTAAATAAATAACTGTTTCCTTTACGAAATTTTTCGGTAATCTATTCGCCATCTGAATAATTAACGACTATAAATAGTTTAAAAGACGCACCTGTCACGGAGAGAGAAATGAGCAATATTCCAGCTGAACTAAAGTACATTGATTCGCACGAGTGGATTCGTATCGAAGGTGACTTCGCAGTTGTCGGTGTTACTGACCACGCACAGGATAGCCTCGGCGATGTCGTATTCGTTGAACTGCCAGAAGTTGGCGCTGAACTAAGCCAAGGAGAAGAGTCAGGTGTTGTTGAGTCAGTGAAAGCTGCATCGGATATCTACAGCCCACTATCGGGTGAAGTTGTAGAAGTTAATGGCCTGCTAGAAGATGCGCCAGAAACCGTTAACGAAAGCCCTTATGTAGACGGATGGTTCTACAAACTTCGTCTTACTGATACGTCAGAACTTGACGGTCTGCTTGATGCAGAGGCTTACCAGGACATTTGCGAAGACGCTTAATTCATAAACGTCTGTTCGCTCAAAAGCAGGCTACGGCCTGCTTTTTCAGTTGTATACCCAGGAGTATTTTTCATCATGTCAGACAGCCTAAATACGCTCTTCCTCAAACGCGGTGCAGAGAAGCGCATTCGCGGTGGTCACCTGTGGCTCTATTCGAATGAAGTAGACAAACAGCGCTCTTCGCTTAAAACCTTTAGTTTGGGCGAGCAAGTGTTGGTCAAAGCTCATGATGACAAACGTTTAGGCTTGGCCGTGATGAGTCCGAATAATCTCATCTGCGGGCGCTTTTTAAGTAGAACCAAAACCACGGAATTTACCAAAGGCGATTTGAAGAAGCGCATTCGTCAGGCGTTAAGCCTCCGAGAGATGACCTATTCTCAGCCCTACTATCGTTTGGTTCATGGTGATGCTGATTGGCTGCCAGGGCTAGTCATTGATCGTTTCAATGACGTCTTCTCAATACAGCTGAATTCAGTGTTTATGGATCAGTTCGGTCCAACCGTTGTAAACGTGATTAATGAAGTGTTCGAACCGAAGGCTATTGTTTACCGCAACGACTCCATTGCCCGCGCCGATGAGGGGCTTGAGGCTAACGTGGAAGTTATTTCCGGGGAGTTACCTGAGGAAGTGCTTCTTGTCGAGAATGATACCCAGTTCCGAGTGCCAATTATCGATGGACAAAAGACTGGCTGGTTCTTCGATCATCGCGAAAACCGAGCTCGCCTAAATGGTATGGTTAACGGCAAGCGCGTTCTGGATGTCTTCAGTTACGTAGGCGGTTGGGGTGTTCAAGCGGCAAAGCATGGCGCCAGCGAAGTAGTGTGTGTTGATGCCTCGGCGTTCGCCTGTGAGGAAGTTCTCGCTAACGCAGAGCGCAATGGCGTAGCGGATAAAGTTACCGCAATGACGGGTAATGCCTTTGAAGTAATGAAGCAGTTAGTGGATCAGGGTGAGCACTTTGATGTCGTGATTGTTGATCCTCCAGCGCTGATTAAACGCCGCAAAGACTTAAAGCAGGGCGAGCAGGCCTATCATCGTCTGAATCAACTCGCAATTCGTCTCATGGGGAGTGAAGGCACATTAGTGTCAGCATCGTGTTCAATGCACCTTGGACGTGAGCGTTTAGGTGAAGTGGTTCGCGTAGCGAGCCGTCATGTTGATCGTCAGGCGCAGATTTTCTACGATGGCCGTCAGGGCTTCGACCACCCAGTTCATCCGGCAATTCCAGAAACGGATTATCTCAAAGCAATTTTCTGCCGAGTAGTTCGCGAGCTGTCGTAACCGCTGATTCGTTGCGCCGACGAAGCGATTTAGTTACGTCGGCGCAGTCATGCACTAAGTTAGTGAGTTGTTGCTAACAGTGGGTAAGCCGCAGATTAGGGTTAGTTTCTCAAGCTTTACGCCAACTGAGCTATCGGCCCACTGTTCTGTGCTGTGCTCAGGCAGTTCAGCCGGGCTAGTCTCTCAAGCTGATAATAGGGTGATCGTTGAGCAGCGCCCAATGGGTAAGTTGCTCATCCGGGTCCACCGCAATCGGCCATCTAACCGCTTCGAGTAGGGGAATATCATTGTGGGAGTCGCTGTAGAAGTAAGCGTCCGACAAGGTACCGCCGTGCTGTTTAATCCACTGCTTCATGTTGATGATTTTACCATCGCGAAAGTTTGCCTCGCCCGCTAAGCCCCCCACAATAATGCCATCTTCGATACGCACGTCAGTGGCAATAAGATGTTCAACCCCTAATGCTTTCGCCACGCCTTGCGCCAAGATTTGATTGGTGGCGGTAACGATCACTAAGGTGTCGCCAGCACTTTCGTGCGCCTCGATTAACTCGCGGCTATTCGGTGCGATAGTGGGAATGACGTTGGCAACATATTCGTCCAGAAGCGGCTGGACTTCACTCAGCGATTTGCCGTGAAAGTGGCCCATGGCAAAATGCAGATAATCATTGATATCAAGGCTGGAGTCCAAGTAGTCGCGATAGTATTGATCATTCTTTTCCCGATGCTCGGCTTCTGAAACTAAGCCTTTTTCAATCAGAAACTCACCCCAGTAGTGATCGGAATCACCAACAATTAATGTATTGTCCAAATCGAAAAGTGCGAGTGCCATAGTTTAGATCCTTCAATTCAACGCGTATATCTCAGAGGTTTAGTGCTCTGCGAGGGCTCTAGCTTAACCACTAGCAACAAGTATCACTAGCAAAAAATAGCGAAAAAAGTAACAATGGTGGTAATTGAAAAAATTTAGAGGTGTCAGGTGATAGACTCGGATGGGTTCCGCCCAAATGTCGGGATCATAATCACCAATGGCAGCGGTCAAGTATTATGGGCTCAACGAGCAGGGCAAACATCTTGGCAGTTCCCACAGGGTGGGATTGATGGCGACGAATCGCCGCGCGAAGCGCTTTATCGAGAGCTCTACGAAGAAGTTGGTTTACGTGAGGAAGACGTTGATATTATTGGAGAGACCCGTGGTTGGCTCCGATATCGTCTGCCCCATAGACTTATTCGTCACGGTCAAAAACCGCTGTGTATTGGTCAAAAACAAAAATGGTTTCTGCTACGTCTAACGGCGCCAGAATCGGCCATCGATTTGAATGCCTACGGAAAGCCTGAATTCGATTCATGGCGATGGGTGAGTTATTGGTATCCGTTACGCATGGTGGTGAATTTTAAGCGCGAAGTATACCGTCGCGCCATGGATGAATTACTGCCCTTACTGCATCGCTCACTAAGCAAGGATTAGCCCCATGTTGCAGGCCCTGCGAAAACTTGTTCAACAGGTTAACAATGCCGAGACGCTCGATGAAGCGCTTCGCACGATTGTTGAGGGCGTGCGCTCAGCGGTTGAGACTGATGCCTGTTCAATCTGGTTACGCAATGGTGACTCTCAGCAAATCACGCTGATGGCCACCGAAGGTCTGTCTAGGGAGCTCGAGAAGAAGTTGGTGCTGGACTCCAATCAAGGTCTCGTCGGATGGGTTGCTGAGCGCGAAGAACCCATCAACTTAAGCAATGCTGCTAACCATCCTCGCTACCATTTCGTTAAAGCCTTAGGTGAAGAGTCCTTCGATGCCTTTCTCGGTGCACCAATTATGCATGCGGGTAAGGTGTTGGGCGTTATCGTGGTGCAGCATCGTTCTCGCAAGGCCTTTGATGAAGAAGATGAATCGATCATTATCACGGCATCGGCTCAGCTAGCAGGTGTCTTGGCCTATGCCGAGGTGGTGGAGAACGAAGATCTGCAAAGGGTCGGCGATCCGAGTAAGGAAAAGAGTTATAAGGGTTTGGCGAGTGCCTCCGGTATTGGCGTGGGGCATGCGGTCGTATTGTCGTCCCAAAAGGATTTTCGCTCCGTACCCAAACGCAAAGTCGTTGATCATGATGCTGAACTTGCAGCGTTTCATAATGCATTGACCCAGCTAAGGGCCGAATTAGATAAACTAGCCGTATCGCTCGAAGAGGAATTGAACCGCGAGGAAGTCGCGTTATTCGACGTCTATGCGCGCATGCTGGATGACCAGGCTATCGGTGGTGAGATTGTCCGCAGAATTGAAACGGGCGATGCCGCAGAGTATGCCACCGCTCGAGTTTTCGAGGGGCATGTCCGCGTATTCACCAATATGGATGATGAGTACCTGCGCGAGCGCTCCGCGGACGTCAGAGATCTGGGTATGCGCCTGTTAGCACATCTGGCTCCGTCAGTGAGCGAACGTAAAGACCTTCCCGAGCGCTGCGTTCTGGTAGCCCGGAGTTTGGTGGCTACGCACTTGGGCCAAATTGATCATAAGCGTATTGCCGGGCTGGTCTCGCTTAAGGGCTCAAGTAACTCTCACGTAGCCATCCTTGCTCGTGCTATGGGCATCCCCACAGTGATGGGGTGCGAGGAACTTCAACTCAAAGATCTCGACGGTCAAGAGCTCATTGTTGACGGTTATCGCGGTCATGTCATTCTCAATGCGAAGCCGCAAATTCGAGCGCACTATAGCGAAGTGGCGGCACAGGCGGCTCAGCTCACTAAGGAGCTGCGAGCGCTTAAGAACCTTCCTGCACGAACGCCGGATGGTAAGCGACTTATTCTCATGGCAAATACCGGTCTTGCGACCGATGCCATTCAGGCCAAGGAAGTGGGCGCAGAAGGGGCGGGTCTCTATCGAACTGAAATTCCCTTTATTCTCAAAGAACGTTTTCCGAGCGAGCGAGAGCAGAGCCGCATCTACCGACAGCAACTCATCGCCTTTGCTCCTCAGCCCGTTACTATGCGCACCCTAGACGTTGGCGGTGATAAGCCACTGAATTACTTTCCTATTGAGGAGGATAATCCATTCCTAGGCTGGCGAGGTATTCGTATCTCTTTGGATCACCCCGAGATTTTCCTGGGGCAGGTTCGCGCTATGATGTCTGCCAGTGAAGGCTTAGATAATCTTAAAATTATGCTGCCGATGATCGCCTCAATGCAGGAGTTTGATCGCGCTGAACAACTTATCATCCGTGCCCACGAAGAGATGATGGCCGATGGCTATGATATTAAATTGCCAGATATTGGCGTGATGATTGAAGTCCCGGCGGCCGTTTACTTGGCCGATCGTCTGGCTAAGCGGGCGGCGTTTCTTTCGGTTGGCTCGAATGACTTAATTCAATACCTATTAGCCGTTGATCGAAACAACGAGCGTGTCTCTGATGTGTATGAAAGTTATCACCCTGCCGTGCTAAATGCGCTCCAGCATGTTGCCACGGCCGCTGCAAAAGAGGGTAAACCAGTTAGTCTTTGTGGCGAATTAGCCAGTGATCCGGGTGCGGCGGTGCTGCTTTTCGCGATGGGCTATCGCTATCTTTCATTGAATAGTTATGCCTTGCCTCGGGTTAAAGCAGTAATACGGCAGCTGCCGTTTTCGGATATGGAAGAAATGCTTGCATTGACGGCAGACTTTGACCGGGCAACGGAGTTAAGGGCGTTTGTATCGGCGGAGCTTATCAAGCGTGGGGTTGATCCGCTGCTGTTAAGTCGAGTTACCGACTGATCCTATGACGATAGAGTGGTTAATTTTCTTGGTTTTGGGAGCCTTCGCTGGTTTCGTTTCCGGGCTCTTTGGCGTTGGCGGCGGCACCGTAATGGTGCCGGCACTGGTTTTTGTCCTCTTGGGGTTGGGCGTTGACGCCTCGGTGGTGATGCAGGTCGCAGTAGGGACTTCCTTTGCGTTAATTTGCTTTAACAGTGTGAGCTCGGCCAGACAGCATTCAAAGCGCAACGCGGTAAATTGGCGAGTCGTCAAATGGGCTGCTCCGTCGCTTGTTGTTGGCGTAATGATTGGTTCATTCGCTGCGTCTGAGCTCAATAGTCGCTGGTTGATTTTGTTATTCGCCGCCTTCCTGTTATTCGTTGCGGCGCAGATGGCATCCAATTGGTCCCCACAACGTCACGCGGCGAAAGACATTTCGGGCTTTTCGCTTGGTGGCGCATCATCCACCTTCGGTTTTGGCTGGTTATCATCATTGTTTGGTATTGGTGGCGGTGCACTCATGGTTCCGTGGCTGAACTACCGCGGTTTTACTGCGCACGAAGCCGTAGGTACAGCGGCTGCGTGTGGCGTCCCGATTGCCTTGAGTGGTACGTTGAGTTATGCCTATTTTGGCTACGGCGAAGTTGCCAATTTGAGTTATTCGCTCGGCTTTATCTATTTACCCGCGGTGCTCGGTATGTTGCTGACTAGCAGCTTAACGGTGCCTTTAGGCGTGGCACTAGCCCACCGCTTTAACCCTGCTAAATTAAAAAAGAGCTTCGCGGCCTACTTGGTATTTGTAGTTGCCGCTCTGCTAGGAGTTGTTTGAATGACTTATCCAGATTTTAATCCCGTTGCGTTTAGTCTTGGGCCGTTAGAGGTTCATTGGTATGGGCTGATGTATCTATTTGGGCTGGCCTTTGCCTTTGGCTTAGCTTGGGTTCGAGCTAATCGTATAGACAGTCCGCTGCAGCGTAATCAGGTTGAAGACTTAATTAGTTATGGTGCACTGGGTGTGATTGCCGGCGGTCGACTTGGCTATGTGCTCTTTTATGGTTTCGACTATTTTCTCTCTGATCCGCTATGGGCATTGCGTATTTGGGAGGGCGGAATGTCCTTCCATGGTGGTTTACTGGGTGTGATTGTTGCCATCATGATTTACGCCAAGCGCATTAATAAGCCGTTCTTCGATGTCATTGATTTTGTCGCTCCGCTGGCGCCCATTGGGTTGGGCTTAGGTCGCCTGGGTAACTTTATTGGCCAAGAGCTATGGGGGCGTGAGGCGCCTGCTGATTTCGCCTATGGAATGGTTTTTCCCGCCGACCCTGCTCAGCTTTATCGCTATCCTTCGCAGCTTTTCGAAGCCGTTCTTGAGGGGTTGGTGCTGTTCATTATTCTGTTCTTAGCGACGCTAAAGCCACGACCTCGTTATACCGCGTCGGGCATCTTCCTGTTGGGTTATGGAGTATTTCGCTTCATTGTGGAGTACTTCCGGGAACCGGACGAAGGTATTAGCTCGGTAATACTAGGAGGGCTTACCCGAGGACAAGAGCTTTGTGTGCCGATGATTTTGGGCGGCGTCATGTTGTTAATTATGGCGGCACGGCAATCGCGTAAGTAGTGCCGAAGGGGTGTTAGCGTCCTAACACCCCTTACTGTTATACCGAGAAAGGGTAGGCAATAGGAGGGTGGAATTCGTAGCCCTCAAGCGTAAAGTCATCAACGGTTACCCACGTTTCAATGTCCTCTAGCGTTTTTATCTTAGGATTGATATGAAGCGTTGGGGAGCTTAAAGGCTCGCGCTTTAACTGCACGTCGCGCATAAGCGCTAATTGATCTTCATAAATATGCGCGTTAACAATTTTGTGGAACGCCTTGCCAGGCTTGTGTCCGGTAATCTGCGCCACTAACGCCAATAGAACATAGACCTGAACCATATTGAAGTTGAGCCCTAGCGGGACGTCACAGCTTCGCTGGGTGCTGTTCAAATAAAGCGTGCCACCTAGCAGAGAGAAATGATGGCTATACATGCAGGGGCGAAGGCAGCCAAGGTGCAATGCGCCCGGGTGATAGAAGGTGAGGATTTCGCCGCGATTATCTTTCCCGGCGCGGAGGTCATCGATAATTTGTTTTAGCAGATCAACGGAGCCGCCGTCAGGCTTGGGGAAATTTCGCGCAACTTTGCCATAGATAAAGCCGCAATCGTCCTCACCTTTGCGCGCAGGGTTGTTAACCCATGCTTCATTGTCATTCGCGTTGGCATCCCATGTCTTGGTGCCAATGGCGCGAAAGTCGGCGGCGTTGTCGTAGCCTCGCAGGTAACCGAGCATTTCGGCTATAGCGGCTTTAAAAAAGCTTTTGCGCGTGGTGACGAGCGGGAATGAATTAGGGCCTACGGTGTATTCAAGGTCCGCATTGATTACCGTTAGGCAGCGTTTACCGGTTCGCTCGTTAGCAACCCAGCTACCTTCATCAATAATTCGCTGACATAAATCTAGATATTGTTTCATAAGTTTTGTACGGTGCAATGAGTAAATGATTCATTGATGGTATCAGTCTTAAAAGAAGCGATAAAGCTCTGTTGAACTTTCCGTTGGTATTCAGCAGGTTGAGCGCTTCGAGCGTCTTTGGATGCGCTCGTTAAGGCTGTTGCGCTGACTACTTTTAGAGGAGTGGAATACATATGGTGCGATGTGCACTCATGGTTGCGGCCGCACAAAACGGCGTAATAGGGGTAGACAATAAATTGCCTTGGCATTTGCCTGAGGACCTTAAGTACTTTCGTAAAGTCACAATGTCTAAGCCTATTATTATGGGGCGAGCGACCTTTGATTCAATTGGCCGTCCGCTTCCAGGGCGCAAAAATATTGTGGTCACCCGCAACACCGAATGGAACTACCCAGGGGTGACTGTTGTCTATGATCTTGAGTCTGCTCATCGAGTAGCTTCAGCTCAGGCCGAAATAGATGGAGTAGATGAGTACGTTGTCATTGGTGGCGCTAAGATCTATGCGCAAGCAATGGCTCAGACGTCTAGAATCTACTTTACGGAGGTGAGAGCAAATGTATTTGGTGATGCGCGTTTTGACATGCCAAATATGGAAGATTGGCATGAAGTAAGCCGAAAGGATTTTGCAGCTTCCGAAACTAACCCTTACCCATATAGCTTTGTAACGTATGACCGTCATCGTTAGGTCATAAAGTTGAGTTAATATTGTATGGGTGACTAAAAAATAGCCTTTGGTCGCATTTTTAATGCTGAGGGGTTGGATTTTTCATAGGGAGTAGGCACAATGTGTGCATACTTTTCAGTATTTTTTATACCTAAAGGTATTAGAACTACACAACAAATGGATCGATGCTAATCTAGTAAAGGTAAGTAACTGATCGAATAATAAGAAAGCAGCCTCCGTCATTTTTTAAATGCCGTTGCTACTTTCGTAATGCTGTGTGTAGAATGCAGCTAACGCTGGCTGTCATCTAGGTGACTGCCTGTTCATCATATTCTAAATATGTAAACGACAATAAATTCCCAACACGGGGTTTGGATTCAAATGAAAAAACAGCGTATGAAAGTGGCGGTTTTAGCCGCAGCAGTATCAGGTGGTGCGCTTGTTGGTACTTCAGTACTAGCAGACGAACTTGATAATGTCCTCGAAGTTGGCAACGCAGTCGCGCAAGATGGTGCATCTTCGCAACAACGTGTCGACGCTATCCAAGAACAAGCGGATAGCATTATCTCAGAATATAAGCAGGTCAATGACTCTATCGATGGATTGAAACTTTTCAACCGTCAGATGCAGCAGTCTATTGATCGTCAAGAAGCTAGCATTGCAAATATCGAAGCCTCGATTCAGCAAGTTACTGTAATGCAGCGTCAGATGCAGCCACTTACAGATCGTATGTTGGTCGCTCTTGAGAACTTCGTGGCGCTTGATATGCCATTCCGTAAGTCAGAGCGTGAACAGCGTATTGCTGATCTTCGCGACAACATGACTGACCCACGCTTAACGATTGCTGAGCGTTTCCGTCAGGTGTTGGAAGCTTACAAAATTGAAAACGAGTACGGTCGTAAGATTGATCACTACTCAGAAGTGATTGACTTCGGTCAAGGTCCTAAGGAAATGAACGTCCTACAGATAGGTCGTGTTGCCCTTATGGCTCAGTCTTCGGATCAGAAGACTTCTATCGCATTTAACAGCAATTCAGGTCAGTGGGAAGTTCTAACGGACGACGCTTACCGTTCTGCAATTATCCAAGGTCTACGTATTGCTAAGAAGCAGGCTCCTGCTGATCTTATGACAATCCCGGCTATCGCACCGGAGGCAGCACAATGAAAAAGAACTTCCTAGTATCAGCTGCCCTAGCAGTAGCAACGACATTTGGCGCAAGCGCGATGGCTCAAGAAGCAACGGAAGCTCCAGTAGCTGACAGCGCTGTAACCTTTGACCAGCTGCTTAATGACATTCGTAGCAATCGTTACGCGTTGACTCAAGAGCACCAAGAGCGTGAAGCACGTTTCGCACGTGAGCGTAACAATCAGCAGGCACTTCTTCGCCAAGCTCGCGCAGAAGAAACACGTCAGCAGCAGATCTTGACTCAGCTTGAAGCTGATTACGAAGCGAATACTCAAAGGATCCGCGATGCACGTGCACGTTTGAACGAAGCAAAGGGTGATCTTGGTGAACTTTTCGGTCACCTACAGGGTTTCGCTGGTGATTCACGTGAGATCTTCAAGAACTCAATCACTTCCGTTCAGTACGGTCAGCGCGAGCAGGCTATCACTGACATGATCGCTAAGTTGGACACAACTTCTGATCAGCTACCAACCATTGCAGAAATCGAAGCACTTTGGTTCGAAGTGCAGCGTGAAATGGTTGCTACCGGCGAAGTTGTAACGTTCAACGCAGACGTAACTAACCCGAACGGTGAGTCAAACAACCAAGCAGTTACTCGAGTTGGTGTATTCAACTTGGTTTCTGACGGTAAGTACCTCTCTTTCAACCCAACTACTGGTATCGTATCTGAGCTACCACGTCAGCGTGATGACGCACTTGCTGGTGCTGAGAACCTAGGCGCAGCGACGTCTGGTCTCACCGCATTTAAGGTTGACCCAACAGGTCCTACTGGTGGCACATTGCTGAATGCATTGATCGATACCCCAACGATCGAAGAGCGTATCGCTCAAGGTAAAGAAGTGGGTTACATCATCATCGCCATCGGTGTTATTGGTGTGTTGATTGCGCTTCTACGCATGGTTGTTCTAGTTGGCATGTCAGCGAAAGTTAATGCTCAGGCTAAGTCTGAAAGCATTGACACTAAGAACCCACTAGGTCGTATCCTACAGGTTGCTGCTGATAACGGTTCTGCGGATCTTGAAACGCTAGAGCTGAAAATCTCTGAGCAGATCCTGAAAGAGCGTCCAGCTATCGAGAAGGGTGTAAACATCATTAAGATCATCGGTGCCGTGGCTCCGCTACTAGGTCTTCTTGGTACCGTTACCGGTATGATTATTACCTTCCAGGCAATTACTATCTTCGGTGCAGGTGACCCAACAGCAATGGCTGGTGGTATCTCGGCAGCATTGATGACTACAGTACTTGGTTTGTGTGTCGCGATCCCAATGGTTCTTCTTCACACTATCGTAGCAGGCCGCTCTAAGTCGGTACTTGCAGTACTTGAAGAGCAAGCGACTGGTATCGTTGCGACGCGCTCTGAGGCGAAGTAATTATGTTTTGGTTACAGATGCAAATGGAGGCTCTAGGCGGCTTCATCGACAAGGGCGGTCCGATGCTCTTGGCGTTGGGAGTACTAGTGTTCATCCTATGGACTTTGGTCTTTGAGCGCATCTGGTACTTCCAGACTGGTGTCAAGAAAGACATCAAAGCAGCAATCGACTCTTGGGAAGCGCGTAGCGAACGCACTTCCTGGGCTGCTCACCAGGTTCGTGAGATGCTTATCTCACGTGCCCGCCAACGCATTGAAGCGTTGCTACCAATGGTAGCAACCTTGGTTGCCCTAGCACCGCTACTTGGTCTTCTCGGTACTGTTACCGGTATGATTGAAGTATTCCACGTGTTAGCTGTAACCGGCGGTGGTGACGCAAAGGCAATGGCTGGCGGTGTTGCGAAAGCAACCCTACCAACAATGTCTGGGATGGTGATTGCGATTTCTGGCTTGTTTGCTAAAACGTACCTTGAGCAGAAAGCTGAAGTTACGAGCAAGATGTTGGAAGACCATCTGACCATGGATCATTAACATAGCTGCCGCTCTTGGGCGGCTCTATGACCTAACGAGGTATTACCATGCGCAGAAATAGCTTATCGAAAGCGACCAAAGATGAAGAGCAACAAATTGATTTAACTCCGATGCTAGACGTCGTGTTTATCATGCTGATTTTCTTCATTGTTACGGCGCAGTTCGTCAAGGAGCCAGGCGTGGATATTGAACGTCCTGCGGCACTGACAGCAATTTCGAAAGATAATGCGAACATCCTGATTGGTGTTTCTAAGGAAAACCAAATTTGGATGGATAAAAAAACAGTAGAAGAAGACGCACTTCGTCTTACTATCGAACGCATGCTCGTCGATAACCCGGATTCACAGGTTGTGATTCAGGCCGACGCTACTTCAGACGTCCGTTTGTTGGCAGTAGTCAAAGACGCGGCGATGGAAGCAGGTGCTGTCGATATTTCCGTTTCAACGTTACATAATTAGGGAGAATGCGATGAATTTACGATTGTTACCGTCCATTGCGCTATCCGTTGTAGTGGCGTTTGGTCTTTTCATGCTTATGGCTAAGCTGATTGACCAAGAGATTGAAATGGACGACAAAAAACGTATGGCTATTCCAGATATCATGATGACCGAACCGGAAATCAATGACATTGTGGAAGAAGAGAAGCCAGAGAAGCCCGAAGAGCCGGATCAGCCACCACCCGATCTACCCGAGCCTGAGTTTCAAGATCCAGATCTTGACGCCGGTCTAAATACGAGTGGAGCAGGTACAGGTATTGAACTCGGTTTCGATGCTGGCGGTTTGAACGTCTCCGATGGCGAGTACTTGCCAATTGTTAAGGTAGCACCTCAGTACCCACGTCGAGCTCAGTCTCGTGGTATTGAAGGCTACGCAATTGCTCAGTACACCGTTACAGAATCTGGTACTACAGAAGACTGTGTGGTGATCGAAGCGGCAACGACTTCGGGTAACCCAACCACTATCTTTAACAGTGCAGCGTGTCGTGCGGCAGCCAAGTTTAAGTATCGTCCGCGGGTTGTTGATGGTGTTGCCATCAAGGTACCTAACGTACGAAACCGTTTCACGTTTGAGTTCGGCGACGACTAAGGAGTAAAAAATGACAACATTCGTTACAAAAATGTTTCGTGTTACCGCTCTAGCGTCGGCAATGATGGTTGGTCCTGTGGTACTTTCTCAGTTGCCACAAACTGCTGTGACAGGTTTTTCAGCGGTGGCTCAGGAAGAGGAACAACAGGAAACACGTCGGGTACCGGCGATGTCTCCGCGCGTAGGCCGTTACTTCGAGCCAGTACTTGAAGTGTTCGAGTTGGAAAACCCAACGACTGCTGACTATCAGGAAGCGTTAGAGCTTCTTCAGAGCTACGACATCGAACGTTGGAACGGCTACGAGAAGGCAATGTTCTGGCGTTACCAGGCAGGCATTTACGCCACGATGGAAGACTACAACAACGCAAAGCGTTGTTACATCGAAATGATGAACTACCGTACTGATATTCAACCTCGCATGGAGCAAGAGACGCTGTTAATGCTCTCTAAGCTTGAAGCGGTTGATGAAAATTGGGACGGTGCACTCGGATTCATCGACGAATGGTGGCAGTTGATTCCAACACCTACGATGGAAGGTTACAAGCTTCGCGGTACTTTCAAGTATCAGAAGCAGGATTTCCGTGGTGCGTTGGATGACATGAAAGTCGTTATTGCTGACTCTGAAGCAAAGCAGGGTAAGGCAAAGGAAGGCGACTATAACATGGAATTCGCCATCTACTCCGAGCTAGGTCAACCGAATGAAATGCTACGCGTTGCGGAAGTAATGGTTCGCCACTACCCCTCTGCGACAAGTTGGAAGCGTCTTTATTCAATGTACCTAGACCGTGAGCGTATCCCTGAAGCGCTTGCAGCGATGCAGGTATGCTATGACCAAGGTTACTTTGACCGCGAGAGTCAGATCTCAACGTTTGCCTCGCTTTGGAATTCTGAGGCCAACCCTTACCTTGCAGCGAAGTACTTCCAAGAGGGAATCGACGCAGGTATTGTTGAAGAGAATCAGAAAAACTTTGAGTATCTTGCAAGCTGGTGGTATCAGGCTCGCGAATACATGAAGTCGATTGAATCTCGTCGTAAGGCAGCAGAGCTCTCCGATGACGGTGAAAACTGGTCACTCCTAGCACGAGCAGAACTCCAGGAAAGCATGTACGAAGAGACCATCAATTCTTCGCGCAAAGCTATCCAGGGCGGCGGTCTTCGGGATGTCGCTCAGGTTCACATCCTGCAGGGTCAAGCCTACATGGCATTGAAGCGTTTTGACGAAGCTAAGGCTGCGTTCGAACGTGCTAAGAACGCGAGTGGCACTAGTCAGCGCTATGCTGATGGTTATATCAACTACGTACAGCAGAAGATTGATTTATTAGCGTCGTTACAAAGCTAGTAAATCCTTTAATGTCGACGAAACCCAGCCTTAGTGCTGGGTTTTTTTATGTCCCTAGGAAAGTATTTGGCAGTGAAACCCCTATGATGGCTGCCCTGATTCACCACCAAAGTGCGTTAATGGACTTGACTCGCTATGCGAATCTAGCTAACTTTATGTAAATGATAGTAATTATCATTCAACAATCATCATGTTGTTTTATCGTTTTATCGTTTTACCGTTTTACCGCTTTACCGCTTTACCGCTTTACCGCTTTACCGCTTTACCGCTTTACCGAAATTAGTGGAGTGTCGATAGGCGCTCCGTTCAGGGATAAGTAAGAGGAATTAAAAGTATGGATATTTTACGGATTAGCAGTGTAGTGCTATTAACTGTTGCGATGGCCTCAGCGGTCGGAACGGTAAGCGCTAGTGAAGATATAGCGAAGGTAGAAACCTCGGCGCAATTTGACTACGAACCGCGCACAGAGGAGATACAGCGACATGTGGAGCCTGGATCAACGCCCCAGTATGTCTACACGCAACGTCCCGAACGCGGATATTCTCAACAGCAAGCGATGTCGCCTAAGGTTGGTCGAAAGTTCGAGCCAGTCCTCGAACTGTTTGTCGAGGATTCGTCCGAAGAGCAGTTTCACAATGCAGTAGCGGAAATGCAAGAATGGGATATCAGTGCCTGGAATGACTACGAAAAGGCAATGTACTGGCGTTACCTTGGCGGTATCCAGGCTACGCTAAATAGCTTTGAAGACGCAACGGTATCCTACCAACAGATGCTAGCCTACAACTCTGCGATCTCAGAAGCGACCGAGAAGGCAGCGCTCGTAAACTTAGCAAAGTTTGCTGCCGTATTGCAGAACTGGGAGGGCGCTAATGATTACCTCGGTTACGCATGGGATCTCGGTGAGGAGCCTACCGTTGATGAATTGCAACTCCGTGCAGCGGTAAGTTTTCAAACTGGTAATTTCCAGCGCGCTGTAGAAGATATATCAGCGGTCATATCAAATCGCGAAGCAACAGACGGCATGGCCTATGAGGCTAATTACAACCTACAGTTTGCGTCATTCCTGGAGTTGGATAGTATAGACAACGCGTTATTGGCTGCTAATCGTCGAGCGGAGTTCTATCCGAATTCGCGTAACTGCATGGCAGTCGAAAAGCTAAGCCAATCTGTCAGTGTAAGCGTTGAACCCGTGGAACAGTGTTCCGAGCTGGTGATTGAAGATCAGTCATAACGTTGAGACTGCCTTTAGCCCGACTCTCAATTGAGTAGATATAGGCTAATTGCAAAGCAAAAAAAAAGCGGTACAGATGTCTGTACCGCTTTTTTTATAGTGTTAGTGAAGAGGATTAGAAATCCAATTTACTCAGATCCCTCACAGCACCCTTGTCCGCACTCGTAGCCAGCATGGCATAGGCTTTTAGTGCAGCACTGACTTTACGAGGTCGTGCCTTCGCCGGCTTAAAACCGTTTAGCGCTTGAATCGCTCGGCGTTCCGCTAGCTCCTCATCGGATACCATCAAATTGATAGCGCGATTAGGGATATCGATAATTATCTTGTCGCCAGTGTTAACCAGGGCAATCGTACCGCCAGCTGCCGCTTCTGGAGAGCAGTGACCAATGGAAAGGCCCGACGTACCACCCGAGAATCGACCATCGGTAAGCAACGCACAACTGGCTCCTAAGCCCTTGGACTTTAGATAGCTCGTTGGATAGAGCATTTCCTGCATACCCGGTCCACCGCGAGGCCCTTCATAGCGAACGATCACTACTGCGCCTGCTTTAACGCGATCATTCAGGATATCGTCCACGGCATCGTCCTGCGATTCTACAACGTGGGCGGTACCTTCGAAGTACCAGATAGATTCATCCACGCCACTGGTTTTTACCACACAGCCGTCTTCGGCCAAGTTGCCATAGAGGACTGCTAGGCCGCCTTCGTCACTAAAGGCGTGCTCATGGTGGCGGATACAACCGTTTTCACGGTCAGCATCTAAGCTATTCCAGCGACAGCTCTGCGAGAACGCAGTCTGGGTAGGAATACCCGCGGGGCCGGCTTTGTAGAAGTTCTTGATCGCCTCATCGGCGGTGTTCATGATGTCGTAATGACTGATGGCTTCACCAATGGTGGGCGCGTGGACGCAGGGCACTGCGTCGTCAATGAGACCAGCACGGCGTAGCTCAGCCAGAATGCCCATTATCCCGCCAGCGCGGTGGACATCCTCAATATGGTATTTCGGCGTATTCGGAGCCACCTTACACAGCTGCGGTACTTTGCGGCTTAGCGCGTCGATGTCGCCAAGGTCGAAGTCGAGCTCGGCCTCCTGGGCGGCAGCGAGTAAGTGCAAAATGGTGTTGGTAGAACCGCCCATCGCGATATCAACGACCATCGAATTATTAAATGCGGCTTTGGAAGCAATGTTACGCGGCAATGCGCCCTCATCATCTTCTTCGTAGTAGCGCTTTGCCAATTTAACAATACTTCTACCAGCTTCTAGGAACAGCTCTTCACGATCGGCGTGAGTAGCCAGCACCGTACCGTTACCGGGTAAAGCGAGGCCTAGCGCTTCCATTAAGCAGTTCATTGAGTTGGCGGTAAACATACCCGAGCAGGAGCCGCAGGTAGGGCAGGCTGAACGTTCGTATTCAGCGACTTTCTCATCACTAGCGCTATCATCGGCGGCAATCACCATAGCATCCACGAGATCAAGCTTATTCTCTGAAAGCTTAGTCTTACCCGCTTCCATAGGGCCACCGGAAACAAAGATCACTGGAATGTTTAGGCGAAGTGCTGCGTTAAGCATTCCTGGGGTGATTTTATCGCAGTTAGAGATACAAACGAGGGCGTCAGCGCAATGGGCATTGACCATGTATTCAACACTGTCGGAGATGATGTCCCGTGATGGCAGCGAATAGAGCATGCCGTCGTGACCCATCGCAATACCGTCGTCTACCGCAATAGTATTGAATTCCTTTGCTACGCCGCCCGCGCGCTCAATTTCTCGTGCAACGAGTTGACCCATATCCTTGAGGTGAACATGGCCTGGTACAAACTGAGTGAAGGAGTTTGCCACCGCAATAATGGGTTTGTGGAAGTCGGCATCTTTCATGCCGGTGGCGCGCCAAAGGGCACGAGCACCCGCCATGTTGCGGCCTTCAGTAGTAGTTTTCGAACGATAACGTGGCATAAATCTACTCACACAATAACGATTAGGAATGCCTGAAGATTACCACAGTAAGCGGGCTTTAGCCGTCTTTTTGCACCGGGGAACTATGCGGATTGTTTATCGAACAGGCGAACAACTGGCTATAGCTAAGTGACGCCGATAACACCGCAGCGGATACCTCAGCCTAATCCTAGAATGACGGCGTAAATTTTCGCCATGCGGAGGCTGCTAGAGCGGCTTAGCCATCAGCTTAGAATTACGCTGGTAGTTATACATTTCCCGTCTTGAGGTAGGAAGATCTTCCAATTCAGACGGAACGAAGCCCTGTTCTAAGAACCAATGCATGCTGCCCGTAGTGAGCAGGAATAGCCGGGTAACACCTGCTACTTTGGCATTCGCCTCAACCCGTTTTAGTAGCTGAACGGTCACACCACTGCCACGATACTCCGGCGCAGTGGCAACACAGGCCACCTCGGCACTTTGATCCTCAAAGGGGTACAGCGCACAGCAGCTAATAATCATCCCGTCCTTCTCAACTAAATTGAAATAGGGGAGTTCTACCTCTAGACGTTCTCGGGAGCGGCGCACGAGCGCGCCAGACTGTTCGAGGGGGCGAATTAAATTAATAATTGCGTTGAGGTCATCAACCCGTGCAGAGCGGATGATCCAGTCGGGTTCGCTAGAGACCATCACTCCTTGACCGTCGCGCGTATAGAGCTCGGACAACAGGCTACCATCAATATTGATATCTATTAGGTGGGCGCGTTCCACGCCTAAACTCACTGCCTTGGATAAACTTGATACCACCTGAGCCAATTCGCTGCTTAGTGAGTCTGTATTCGATAAAGACTGTGCGTCGGCCACACTTAAACTCGTTGAAATACTCTCAGGAACTTGATCGTAAACACTCACTAACTTCTCAGCCCTTAAGGCTGAAGCGAGTTGCACCGCCAGGTCATCGGCCTCAAGGTTAAAACTCTCACCACTGGGCGAATGTCCAATGGGGCTAATGAGCACCACATTACCGTTATCTAATTGTTGTTGTATGGCTGGAGCATTCACCCTGCGAATATCGCCGGTGTGCAGGTAATCAATGCCCTCAACCACACCCAGCGGTTTCGCGACAACGAAGTTACCAGTCACAACGCTAATATTTGCCTGATGCATGGGTGAGTTAATAAGGCCCATGGAAAGTTTCGCCTCAACATAGTTGCGAAGCCTGCCAACCTCAGAGGCAATAACTTCCATCATTTCCGTTGAGGTCAGGCGTTTTCCCTGATGGAATTCGCTGTGAATACCCTGTTTCTCAAACGCTTCATCAATAGCGCGACGTGCGCCAAGCACCAAGACAATTTTCACTCCAAGATTGTGCACAATCGCAAGATCATGGAGAAAGGCTCGAAAGTGATCGTGATTGATGACTTCGCTTCGCAAGTTGATCACCACCGTGGTTTTACGATGAAGATTGATATACGGAGACGATTGACGAAACCATTGTACGAGTTCGTGTTGTTTCATAGCGCTGCAATACAATAATGATGGATAAGTTTGCTAATTAAAGCGTATGCGGGCTCAAGTTGCGAGAGTTCGATAAATTCATTGGGCTGATGGGCTACGTCAATGGAGCCAGGCCCCATTACGACGGTATCCATACCCATAGCCTGCAAATAGGGTGCCTCGGTTCCAAATGCCACAGTTTGGGCAGAATTTTCAGTGAGTTGTTCACAGAGCTGAACCAGCTCGCTAATCCCCGCGTCAAAGGATGGAACTGAATTAATCAGTGGCGCTAGTTGAATGATAGCGCCGGTTTTGGCCGCAAGCTTGGCGCAGTATTCGGCTATCTCTTGGCGCAGCTGATCTTGGATTAGGTCTGGTAGCGTCCGAACATCGAAATGAATATTCACTTCGCCACAGATCCGATTCGGACTATCGCCACCATGAATACAGCCAAAGTTCATGGTGGGATAGGAAATCGCGAAACGCTCATCGTGATAGCGTGAACGTAAGCTCCGCTTCAAGCGCTTTAAGTAACTAAGCAGGGTCACCGCAATGTCCATGGCATTGAGTCCAAGCTCAGGGTTGGAGGAGTGCCCGGATTGCCCGACAATTCGAATAGACTCCATCATCACCCCTTTGTGGGCGCGAATGGGGGTAAGTCCAGTGGGTTCGCCAATGACTGCGGCACGGCTAATAGGGTAGCTTTGGTCACGCAGCGCCATGGCACCGGCCATCGACGATTCCTCATCAGCCGTGGCAAGAATAATCAGTGGTGCCCGATATTCATGGGCCTTGAAGTGCTGCGATGCCGCTAGCGCGAGTGGGAAAAAGCCCTTCATATCTGTGGCGCCTAAACCATACAGGGCGCCGTCACGTTGGGTGAGCTGCCAGGGGTCCTGCTGCCATTTGTCGGGGTTGCAGGGCACGGTGTCAGAGTGCCCAGAAAGAATCAAACCGCCACTGCCAGTGCCCAAGGTGGCCACAAGATTGAACTTGCCAGGGTTATTTGGCAGCGCCATTTTCTCAACTCGAAACCCCAGAGACTGAGTCCACGAAGCGAGCAGATCGATAACGGCTTCGTTGGATTGATCGTAACTACTGCTCGTAGAGGACACTGAGGGCTGCGCCACGAGTTGGGCCAATTGCTGGGTGTAGTGGGCTAAATCCATACCTTAATGGTCCTCGTGACTAACTGTGGTAGTGGTTTTGGTGGTCAACCATAGTGTCTAAGTTAACATGGAACGACAAATGAAGCAGGTGTCGCGAATGAATCCGTTTAGATCATCCGTAGCGAATCAGACTGGCAACTGAAGATTGGTAGCCTAGCCAACCGTAAAAAAGGGGCATCCGAAGACGCCCCTTTTACACCACTTAAGCGCTAGCTTCTTAAGCGTTAGCCGAAGATACCCTTCAGGATGTAGAAGAATAAAATAGATAATCCTGCGCCAGCTGGAAGTGTTACCACCCAACTGACTCCAATCGTCCCGACCACGCGTAAATCCAGTGCACCGATACCGCGGGCAAGACCTACACCTAATACCGCACCGACTAGACAGTGGGTGGTGGATACCGGCAAGCCAGTACCGGATGCCAAAACAACCGTTCCGGCAGCACCCAGTTCAGCAGCGAAGCCACGACTTGGAGTCAGCTCGGTAATACGCTTACCAATGGTTGCCATAACTTTGTAGCCGTAGGTGGCTAGGCCAGTGATGATACCAATACCACCAATCAGCAGAATCCAAGGTGGAACGCCTGCTTTACTCGCAATCACGCCGCCGCTTTGAATGGTGCTATATACCGCAGCCAAAGGACCGATGGCATTTGCCACATCGTTTGAACCATGGGCGAAAGCCATTGCCGATGCGGTAAAGATCATCAAGACCGCAAAGATCTTTTCAACACCGTCAAAACGATGCCCGGCTTCGAACTTCGGCTCTTCAACATTACGCATCAGGAATTTTCCGAGGGCCGCAATGCCCAGGCCAACAACTGCCGCGTAAAACGCCGCTTGGCCGTAGCTTAAATCCAAGCCCACATGCTTAAGGCCTTTCACCATGGTAACCATGGAGATTAAGAAGCCCGTTAAAAACATATAAACGGGGATATAGCGCTTCGCATTACTAAACGGAGAGTCCGTATTCAAGATGAACTTATGCGCCGAGAGGAACAGTAGGAACGCCATGGTCCCAGAGAGAACCGGCGATACCACCCACGAGGCAACAATTCCGCCGACCTTAGCCCAGGCTACGGCATCGGCAGAAACACCCACTGCGGCGAAACCAACAATGGCCCCCACAATAGAGTGGGTGGTAGATACCGGCCAACCGAAGCGACTTGCGATAAGTAGCCAAGTTCCGGCAGCCAATAGTGCAGCGGACATGCCGTAGACTAACCACTCAGGGTTATCTTCGAACACCAGCGGATCAATAATGCCCTTACGAATCGTTGAGGTAACTTCTCCGCCAGCTAAGTAGGCGCCGGCGAATTCCATGACCGCGGCAATGATAATAGCTTGCTTGAGTGTTAGGGCGCGTGAACCGACAGAGGTTCCCATCGCATTCGCGACGTCATTGGCACCAATACCCCAGGCCATGAATAAACCAAAAGCACCCGCTAGAAGTAAGAGGGTAAAACCGTGATTTGCAATAATATCCATTAGTTAGACTCTTTTTAACCAGTTAACGAGCGGTGAGGATTTGTAAACGAGATCCAACGCTTTGCGCGCGATCTGACAAATCACCAACACTTTCAATCGTGCGATATAGGAAGATGACATCTACCGGAGGTAGATCTTTCTCAATTTCGAATAGTTCGTAGCGAAGCTCGCGCTGAAGCGCATCTGCATCGTCTTCTAACTGGTGAATTCGATCAACGATTTTATCGACAATGGCAAGCTCGCGACCACGGAAACCGGATTCTAACAGGTCACCCAGTTCGTCAATCGCTTTGCGGGTCTCATTGACACTTTCAACTGACACGGCAACGAAGGCTTTGAACTTAGCTTGCAGCGGCGCAGGGATTTGCATGCGACGGCCAATGATGACGCCGGTTAAATCCTTCGCACAGTTCGCAATTTTATCTTGGCTGTGAAGCATCTCTAAGATGTCCGAGCGCGCAACGGGCAAGAACAGTGACTTAGGTAAGTTATTGCGAATGTCCGCCTTCAACTTATCAGCTTCTTTCTCTGAGTCGGAGATGAATGTCCGCGTTTTGGTGGCGGCATCCCAGTCTTCGTTGATCACTTGATCAAAAAACGAATCGGTTGCAGAAACACATTTGTCCACTTCAACCATGTGGTTGCGGAGAATGTGCAGCGGTGACCGAGTGAATAGGTTACCTAGTGCTTGACCAATAGCCATAGAAGGAAAAGTCCTCATCTATTAATAAAGAGTTACCGAAGATTCATCGTCCTTCGGAAGTTCGGCGCGATTGTTACAGGTTTGTGTCCGAAGGTCACTTTTTTTCAACCCTGAGTATAGTCATTCACTCAGAATTGGATGATAAATAAACAGAGATCAAAGGAAATTGTGACAAGCTAAGCGCAAATTGCAAATCTTTAGCCTGATATCGCTATGGAGGTGGTGGTGGCGAATGGTTGAAACTGCTACATTTAAAGCATTAATAAAATGAGAGAATTAGCTATGAGTAGTGCAGCAATTGCCCCGCCCAATCGGCCCGTTGCCGATCTCGAGTGGTTGGTGAGTAGTTTAACTACCGCAGGTATCTTCGATGAATTGTCGCTGCTGCGGCTGCGCTCGCGCACGCGCGATCCTGAGTTTGCTCGCTCTGATGTCAGCTATCTCGCAAGTGCCGACATCATGGGCGCAGGCGGCGAAGTCCTCTCGGGCGAAAAACTTGCTCAGTGGTTGGCAGAGATTGCCCAGCTGCCGATTAAACAGATTAATCCATTGCAGGTTGATGTGGACCAGGTCACTTCGGTGATGTCTAAGGCCTACGCAGTCAATCATGAAATTCTCTGCCTAGACGTCTTAGCTGATGAGCTGGTTATTGCCGCTGCGGATCCATTTCGCACGGACTGGCAGGAAGGGCTAGTTCACACCTCGCGCAAGCGTATCCGCGTGGTAATTGTGGATGCCAATGCGCTGCTTCGTTATACGGAAGAATTCTATGCCTTGGCACGCTCCGTTGCGGGTGCAGGCGCTCAAGCTAAACAGGAAAATCGCCGGAGTGCGCCAAAGGGCCTAGAGCAACTTGTTGATCTTAAGTCATTACAGTCACCGGAAGCGAATGACCAACATATCGTTAACATTGTTGACTGGTTACTTCAGTACGCGTTCGAACAGCGCGCTTCAGATATTCATATTGAACCTAAGCGAGAACAGTCGCGAGTGCGCTTCCGCATCGACGGCGAGTTACAGACGGTCTACGACCTGCCGAGTGAAGTGAACGCGGCGGTGACGTCACGTTTTAAAGTCTTGGCGCGAATGGATGTTGCCGAGAAGCGTCGGCCTCAGGATGGGCGTATTAAGACCCGAACGCCAAAGCAACTGGAAGTCGAACTTCGTCTTTCTACGCTACCCACCGCGTTTGGGGAAAAGTTGGTGATACGTATCTTTGACCCAGAGGTATTACTAAGAAGCTTTAGTAGCCTAGGTCTTCGTGGGGGAGATCTCCGAGCTTGGGAAACCATGACGGTGAAGCCGCACGGAATCGTCCTGGTTACCGGGCCAACGGGCTCAGGTAAGACCACGACGCTGTATTCATCACTTAAAAAGCTCTCTACTGAATCGGTGAATGTCTCGACCATTGAGGATCCCATCGAAATGGTGGAGGAAAGCTTTAATCAAATGCAGGTACAGAACAACATTGGCTTGGACTTTGCCTCTGGGGTGCGAACGCTGCTTCGACAGGATCCTGACATTATCATGATTGGCGAGATTCGTGATCGTGAGACGGCAGACATGGCCGTTCAGGCGGCGCTCACGGGCCATCTTGTATTGTCTACGCTACATACCAATGACGCTCCGTCATCAATTACCCGCTTGATGGAATTTGGGGTTCCCCATTATTTAATTAAGTCCACCTTGATTGGGGTGATGGCGCAGCGTTTAGTTCGGGTGCTCTGCGGCGACTGTAAAACCGCGGCAACGGTAAGCGATGAAGCTTGGGATACCCTGTGTCAGCCATTTAAAATCAAGAAGCCGACAACGATTTTTGAACCCAAGGGCTGTAAATCCTGTCGACACACGGGCTTCCACGGAAGAGAGGGAATCTACGAAGTCTTGGAATGGGAGGCTAACTTGTCCTCGCTCGTCGGTGCCGATGGAGCCACCGATCAGCTGCGCCGAGCCGCCTACAAGAACGGGATGAAGTCACTTCGCGCTGCCGGAGCCCTTAAGGTTGCGGCAGGTATTACCACTTTGGATGAAGTGTACCGAGTCACTCCCGCAGAATAATGACAAATGCTATGCAGAATAACGACACACGCTATGCAGAATAACGACACACGCTATGCAGACATTTGATTCGGCTCGGCGGCAAAAGTTAGCCGAACAACTGGCTGAATTACCCAAGTGGCAGGGGTGTTCAACACAGCTTGAAGTGGTCCTGATGGGGTCCGATTATGTTGCTAATTTACTCAGCGCAGAACGAATAGATCTGGATCTGCTTAACGCTATGCTTAGCGAGACCATCCAGCTTTCGCATCTCTGCAGCGTCACGACGCGAGCGAAGTTACTGGCCTATGCCAATGAGGCTGACTTCAACCGAGCCCTGCGTCAACTCCGTCAGCAAACGCAGACGCTGCTTATTGCGCGGGATCTAGCGCGACTATCGGATACTCAGCAAACCTGTAAAGAGATCAGTGAATGTGCAGACTTTTTTATTGAGCTAGCACGAGATTGGCATCAACAGGCCGCCACGGCGCAATATGGCCAAGCCTTATCAAGTTCAGGTGAGCCGCTATCGCTAGCGATTCTGGCGATGGGCAAACTCGGCGGACGCGAGCTGAATCTGTCCTCCGATATCGACCTCATTTTTTGCTTTCGCGAGGCGGGCTATACCCAGGGTGAAAAACAGCTCGATCATCAACGTTTCTTTACCAAAATTGGTCAGGGGATTATCCGGAGCTTGGATCAGGCAACGGCCGATGGTTTTGTCTATCGCGTTGATATGCGCCTTAGACCCTATGGCTCCAGTGGCGCCTTGGTCAGCAACTTTGACTCGTTTGAACAGTATCTACAATCTCAAGGTAGACCTTGGGAGCGCTATGCCATGGCCAAGGCACGTATTATTTCGCCGAGTGCTGAGGACCAGTTAACGCTACGTCAGCAGCTTTCGTCGTTTGCGTTTCGCCGTTACATCGATTTTAGCGTGATTGACTCACTGCGAGAGATTAAGTCGCTGATCAAGAGTGAGAATAAGCGGCTCAATCGAGTTGATAACGTTAAGCTCGGTCGCGGCGGGATTCGCGAGATTGAGTTTATATCTCAGAGCTTTCAGGTGGTGCGTGGTGGACGGGAGATTCGACTGCAATCTCCCAGTTTGTTTTCCGTGGCGCCACAGCTGGTTGAACTGGGGTTAATGACGGCAACGGATGTTGAAGCACTACTAAACGCCTACCGTTTTCTTCGTGATGTTGAACATCGGATACAGGCTTGGCGGGACGAGCAATCGCAGACACTCCCAGGCGATGAAAAGGGTCGAGCTCGCATTGCCTGGCTGATGGGCTTTGCTGAACTCAGCGACTTTGAGGCCGAGCTCGCTCGCCACCGTGAGCTGGCCAGCACCATGTTTAGTCAAACGATTACCGATGAGCCTCGTGATCAATCCTCGCGCTTTAAATTGAGTCCTATTTGGTATTCGCTATGGGAGATGGATATCGCCGAGGCCAACTTGGATGCCTTTGGCTATGACTCCATTCAAACGGTGGTGGAACAGATTCACGCCGTCCGGAGCAGCCGAGTTATCGAACAGCTCACCCCCGAGTCAAGGCAGCGCCTAGACGAATTTGCCCCGCGATTATTGGCTGCCTGTGCGGCGGCCGAGCGGCCGGATGAAACACTAGAGCGAACCTGGCCGCTGTTGAAGTCCATCATTCGTCGCTCCGCCTATATGGTGATGATGCTTGAGCATCCGCAGGTAATGGGCGAGTTAATCAAGCTCGCCGCGTTAAGTCCTTGGATTGCTGAGCAGTTTGTCCGTCACCCAGCCCTGCTTGATGAGCTAATGAATGCACAGCGGCTGTATTCACCGCCAACACGCGAGAGCTTACAGAGCGAGGTACGCGAGCAGTTGATGCGGCTTAATTGGGATGATCTCGAAGGTCATATGGAAGTGCTTAGGTACTATCGTAGAGCCCATATCCTGCGCGTGGCCGCATGCGAGCTAACCGGGCGCCTGCCGCTGACCCAGGTGAGTGATTATCTCACTTGGCTGGCAGAGGTTATTTTAGAGCAGGTGGTTTCTATTGCTTGGGCGCAGATGACGGCTAAGCATGGCGCCCCAATTGTCGATGGCTCCGAAATTCTGGAGGGCGATCATTTTTGTGTCTTGGCCTATGGCAAGCTTGGCGGCATTGAGTTGGGTTACAGCTCAGATTTGGACATTGTGTTTATCCATGACACGGATTCCTTTTTCGCTACGCGCGGCGCAAAGCCAATTGATCACCAAACCTTTTTCAGCCGCCTAGGGCAGCGAATTATTCACATCTTGGCGACTGAGATGCCCTCGGGCAGACTGTATGAAATTGATACCCGGCTTCGTCCGTCCGGTAATTCGGGGCCCCTCACCAGCAGTTTTACGGCGTTTGAAAAATATCAGCGCAAGTCCGCCTGGGTGTGGGAGCATCAAGCGCTAGTGCGCGCTAGACCAGTAGCTGGTTCTGGCGTTTTGGGGCGAAAAGTGAACGCGCTGAGGCATGAAATTCTCAGCATGGATCGTGATCGCTCGTCGCTGCGCCATGAAGTTGTCACCATGCGCGAAAAAATGAAGGCCCATTTGGCGAACCGAGACCCGCAATTATTTCACCTTAAACATGACAAAGGGGGGATGGTTGATATCGAATTTATGGTACAATTCGTAGTACTCGCTTACGCGCACCAGCACGTAGAGATGGCACGATACACGGACAACATTCGTTTAATCGAGTCTTTTGTGGTCACTGGGATTCTATCCGAGACGCAAGCCCAACAGTTAATTAGCGCTTACAAAGCCTATCGATCTGCCGGGCACCGCTTGGCGTTGCAACAACTTAGCCTGCAAGTATCTACGCAGGAATTTGACGCTTCGCGGGCAGTAGTAACTGCGCTATGGCAGCAGTATTTGGATAACGAATAGATTATTTTTGGAGTGAAGTATGTCGTTTAGCGACCGCGATGGCGTTATATGGTTTAACGGCGAGCTAGTTGATTGGCGCGAAGCCAAGGTTCATGTCTTAACGCACACGCTTCATTACGGCATGGGCTGTTTTGAAGGCGTTCGAGCGTACCAAACTGACGAAGGTCCCTGTATCTTCCGTCTGAAAGAACACACCGATCGACTGTTTCGTTCGGCAAAAATTTTAGGGATGCCAATGCCCTATACGCACGAGCAGATCAATGAAGCGTGTCTGCAGGTAGTGCGAGAAAATAACTTGGAAGAAGCCTATCTTCGTCCTATGGTCTTTTTCGGTGATGAAGGCATGGGGCTGCGTGCTGAAAGCCTCTCAACCAATGTGATTGTGGCTGCTTGGCACTGGCCTAGCTACATGAGCCCGGAAGCGCTGACCACAGGCATCAAGGTTCGGACTAGTTCGTTTACGCGCCACCACGTCAATATTACGATGTGTAAGGCGAAGGCGAATGGCAACTACATCAACTCGATGCTGGCGCTGCGTGAAGCGCTATCGGGTGGCGCTGAAGAAGCCTTGCTATTGGATCCTGAGGGTTACGTGGCAGAAGGCAGTGGCGAGAATATCTTCGTTGTTCGCGATGGTGTTGTGTATACCCCAGAGCTGACGTCCTGCTTGGATGGCATCACCCGAGCGACCATTATGCAGTTCTGCCGTGATTTGGATATCCCAGTGGTTGAAAAGCGGATCTCTCGTGATGAAGTGTATATTGCGGATGAGGCGTTCTTTACGGGTACCGCTGCAGAGGTATTGCCTATTCGCGAGTTGGATGACCGTGATATCGGCGCGGGCAAAGCCGGACCGATTACCTTGAAGCTACAACAGATGTACTTCGACCAGGTAAAGGGCTGTCGCGCAGAATACCCTGAGTGGTTGCACAACGTTAAAGCACAACGTTAAAGCATAACGTTAAAGCATAACGTTAAAGCCTAAGTCACGTATAGGCGACCCTAAGTTGTCCGTTGTTGTCATGCACACAGCGGACATCTTTGTTTTGATGAGCACAATCTTTACAGAGAACTAATTCCCTATGGACAGCGTTTCGCACGCACAATCCGCTAGTTTTGATTTCGACTTGTCAGTGGGTGACTTCCCTGTGGCGGCAAAGCCGTTGAAAATTTGCCTACTCGGTTACCGAAGCTCGCCATTAAGTGGTGGTCAGGGCATTTATCTCAAGTACCTGTCACGGGCGCTTGTGGAGCGAGGGCATCAGGTAGATGTCATCTCCGGAGAACCCTATCCCGAGCTTGATCCAAGAGTGAATCTCATCAAGCTTCCCGGACTAAACCTGTTCCAATATTATCCAAAGCAGTGGCAGGCCTTTCGCTTAAATTATCTGCGTTCGCTAACTGATCTCAGTGAGTATCTATCGGTGGCGACGGGTGGCTTTCCAGAGCCGCAAACCTTCGGGCGACGTTTAGCGAAATACTTTCGCCAGAATAGCCCGCGTTATGATGTGATTCACGATAATCAAAGCCTCTGTTATGGGCTCTTAGCGGTGGCAAAACAGGGCTACCCCCTCGTGGCGACTTTTCATCACCCCATTACCCGTGATCTTAAGCTTGCCCTTGAGGCGGAAGACAGTTGGCGGATGCGGTTGCTCATCCGTCGTTGGCATAGTTTCTTGGGGATGCAAAAGCGGGTAGTTCCAAAGCTACGGCATGTGGTTGCAGTCTCGCAGGTCTCCAAAGAGGATATCAGTCGCGATTTTAAGTTGGCCTCAGATCATCTTGGTTTGGTTTACAACGGTATCGATACCGAGGTATTTGTACCCAGCAAAGAGTTGCCGCGCTTGGCGAATACCATAGTGTGTACAGCCAGTGCCGACGCCCCCCTCAAGGGGTTGAAATACCTATTGGAAGCCTTGGCGACAGTGCGCCAGCACAATCCAGACATTCGCCTTATTCTGGTGGGGCGGCCTAAGCCCGATGGCGATAATGCCAAGCTAATAACGCAATTAGGCCTCGGTGACATCATCGATATTCGTTCGGATATTTCCACCGAGGAGCTGGTGGGCTTGTATCAGCAGGCGAGTATTGTGGTCTGTCCATCGCTGTATGAAGGCTTCGGCCTGCCAGCGGGTGAAGCCATGGCCTGTGGCACCCCGGTTATCAGCGCGCGCGGTGGAGCCTTGCCGGAAGTGGTGGGCGAGGCGGGCGTACTGGTACCGGTGGCGGATGCCGATGCCCTAGCACAGGCAATTAATACCTTAATGGCGGACCCCTGTGAGCGTGAGCGATTGGGGGCGGCGGGACGAGCTCGTATTGAACAGCAGTTCAGCTGGCAGGTCGCCGCAAGTCAATTCGAACAGTTATATTTAAAAGCGATCAACGATGCTAACGGTTAATTTCAAAACGATGGGCCTAACAGCGGGCGATCGCGTGTTGGATCTAGGCTGTGGTGAAGGACGCCATGTGATTTCGCTAGCCTGCGAACCCGGTATTGAAGCCGTGGGTATCGATCTGGGCTTTGGTGACTTGAGTACCGCAAAATCACGGATGCAAGATTGCGCTGAGTTTCGTCATCCCGAGTCGCAGTTTCTCATTAGTCAGGCCAACGGTTTATCGTTGCCCTTTGCCGACGCGTCCTTCGACCACGTAATCTGTTCAGAAGTTTTGGAACATATCCCCAACTGGGAAGGCGTGTTGTTAGAAATCATGCGGGTACTAAAGCCCTCAGGCTCCTTTGCGGTGAGTGTCCCGCGCTTCTGGCCGGAACGTATTTGCTGGTGGTTATCCTCGGCGTACCATGAAGTCCCAGGCGGGCATATTCGTATCTTTAAAGCCAGTGAGTTGAATCAGCGTATTCAGTCAGCGGGGCTGAGCCGTTTTGCCAAGCATTGGGCGCATGCCTTACACGTGCCATACTGGTGGCTGCAATGTTGGCGCTGGGAACAGCGTGAGTCCAGCTGGCTGGTTAAAACCTATCACCGCTTGCTGGTCTGGGACTTGATGAAGCGCCCGCGCACGACGCGCTGGGCCGAAAAGTTACTCAACCCAATCATGGGTAAGAGCGTAGTTATGTATTACACCAAGGATCAATGATCATGTCGCATGCGTTAATGGGCGAGTCGGTGGCCAACCTAGTGGCCGAATCGTGTGAATATATTTTAGCGAATCAATTAGCTGACGGTTCAATTCCTTGGTTTGAGGGCGGCCATCTTGACCCGTGGGATCATATTGAAGCGGCCATGGCTTTGAGCGTTGGTGGCTATAAGAAAGAGGCCGAATTGGCTTACCGCTGGTTGCGAGACCAACAGCTTGAAGACGGAAGTTGGGGTATTCGCTACGAGCAGGGTGTGCTGGTGGATACCAGTAGGCGGGAGACGAATTTCTGTGCCTACATCGCCACCGGAATTTGGCACCACTTCAAAGTTACCCATGACTTCGGTTTTGTGGAGGCAATGTGGCCGTGCGTTCAGCGCGCGCTTGATTTTGTGGTGGCGCAGCAATCTGGCTTTGGTGAAATAAGTTGGGCGGTGAACGAGCAATCTGAGCCACTGGACGATGCCCTGGTTACCGGCTGTAGCTCAATCTACAAATCGCTCGAATGTGGGATTCGCTTGGGTGAGTTACTGGCGGAAAATTGTGGTGACTATCGCAGCGCCTACTTTGCACTGGGCGATGCACTCCGATATCGACCGGAGCGATTCGATCGCAACTGGGAGAGTAAAGCGCGCTTTTCCATGGACTGGTTCTATCCTGTGCTCTGTGGCGTTTACGATAAGCCTACCGCCAAGGAACGCATCGCGGCGCGTTGGGATGAGTTTGTGGTGGATGGCATTGGCTGTCGCTGTGTTGCCGATGAACCTTGGGCGACGGTAGCCGAAAGTTGTGAGCTGGTCATGGCGCTGCATGCTGCAGGCTTAACTGAACAAGCGGAACAACTCCTCGGCTGGCTGCTTCAGTGGCGTGACGATGATGGCGTTCACTGGACGGGATGGCAGTTTGTGGATAAAGCCTATTGGCCGCTGGAGAAACCAACGTGGACGGCGGCTGCATTCGTCTTAGCGCTAGACACTACCTATCAACTTACCGATGCCTCGGTATTATTCTGTTCTACACTGTCATCCAACGAGCACCTGTCCCCGCTTGAATACCACGAATAGGAGCAAACTTTGGCGAATCTAGTAGTTGTTGATCTGGAAGCAACTTGCAGTGAATCTCCGACAGAGATTTCGCTTGAGGCGATGGAGATCATCGAGATTGGCGCGGTTCGATTGGACGGCAACTTAAATGCCACCCCCGATACCTTCAGTTGCTTTGTGAAGCCGAAGCAAAACCCGCAACTCACCCCATTTTGTCAACAGCTGACCAAAATAGAACAAACCCACGTAGATGGTGCTAATCATTTCGCCGTCGCGGGCGCGGAGTTTTTTCAGTGGTTAGGCGATGACGCCATCATCCTAAGCTGGGGTGATTGGGATGCGGAACAGCTCGCTAAGGAAGCCCGTGACAATCAGCTCGTTTCGCCGATTAGCCAGAGTATTAATCTGAAACGTGAATTCTATCGGTTACGTAAAATGCGCGAGGGCGGCTTGCGAGCGGCTATCGATCGCGCTGGTCTAGCGTTTATTGGTCAGCCACATCGGGCACTGTCCGATGCACTCACAACGGCACAACTCGCGCCCTTAAGTGGCTTGAGCGATTACGATCCCCTGTGGCAAAAACTGATGAAGATTTCCGGCAAAACAGCGCTCCAACTTAGGCCTTGGCTGCGAGCGAAGCACCCGCTGTTAAACGGTCAGACGCCGATGCACTTGATGCTCAATGTGGCCGGTAGACAAAAAGTTGCTAATATTCTCGCGGCCATTGATCAGGAGTTGGGCGCTATCTCAGAACACACTGATAGCGCTACTCGCAGATAACGCAGTTCGTTGACGGCGCTGCTCGCCAAACAGCTCCCTGTTGGGTGAGCTAGAAGTGGTTGCCACATTCAAAGTAATTAGTTTGGTCCACCTGGGAGAATATAATGGCTCTATCGCCACTGTAGCCGCGCTGCTTTAGCGCCTCATCCAGTATTTTGGCAATCTTATTCTTCACGTCCTGCCCGCGATCAAACCAGAGAAATTCCACAATGGGATAGCCTCCATCTACGGCACCATCAACAATAAACTGAGTCTGGGTAACTTCCCATGTAAGGTCCGTGATAGCGCATTGACAGAGCTCACTCATCTCTGTGCTGGTCATTCTAGAAAGCGTCTTAACATCGTCTAAGGTGGTTCCACGAGCACGAATATGAGGCATGGCTAATCTTTCCTTTTTACTGTTATTAAGATGAGTGATGCGAGCAAAGGGTACTTTGCTACTTAGCAGCCGTTAACTTTAGTTCAGTGTAGTTGGAAAATTTGCGATAGACTCAAGGAAAAACATGAAGCGCGACAATGAAACTATTTGATACCCATACCCATTTGGATTTCGCCTGTTTTGATGAAGATCGAGAGGCGGTACTTGCTCGCTTTCAATCTATTGGTGGTGAACGTATTCTGCTAGCAGGCGTCAGTCATAGCCAGTGGGCGATTGCCGCGGAGTTGTGTCAGCGGCATGCCAAGCTGTGTATGTCAGTGGGTTTTCATCCGCATTTCCTAGAGTCGGAAGATCCGATAGCCGTGGCTGATATTGAAGCAACTAGCGCTAGTGATGCAATTAGCAACGGGATACTTCGTTTAAGCAACCTCGATGCTAACCAGCTTCAATGCCAACTTGCCGAAGCGCTGGAGCATTATGCTGATCATGTTGTTGCCGTTGGCGAGTGCGGCCTAGATAAGATGGTGCAGACTCCCATGGCGGAGCAGTTACGGGTACTTGAAGCCCAGTTAGCATTCGCCAAGCAAGTCCAACTGCCAGTTATCCTGCACTGTCGAGGGGCTCATAATGAATTGTTGCAGTGCATTTCCCAGCGGGGTGTTCACTCGGGCGTGATTCATGCCTTTTCCGGGTCCGTGGAGTTAGCCCAGGAATACATCCGGCGAGGGTTTAAGATTGGCGTTGGCGGCACGATAAGCTATGCCCGCGCCGCAAAGACACGGCGAGCGATTGCCCAACTTCCCCTCACTGAACTTCTGCTAGAAACCGATTCACCGGATATGCCCCATGAGGGTTTTCAGGGGCAGCGAAACGAACCCTATCACTGTGGAAATACCATTAGACAGCTTGCGGTGTTACGTGATGAAGATGAAGAGACGATTGCCCAGCAGCTGTGGCAAAATGCGATATCACTTTTCGAGAAATAGCTATGAGCCAAGTTGAAGTTGATTTCAATGTTGCCAAACTGAGGCGCGAATTTCCCCAACTGCGAAAACGCCTGGGGGACCTGCCGCTGTGCTATTTCGATAGCGCTGCCACGGCGCAGAAGCCACGAGCGGTGGTGGATGAACTCAACCATTGTCTACAGAAAAGTTACGCCAATGTGCATCGCGCGGCGCACACACTTGCCGCGGAAGCCACGCAACGCTTTGAGTCGGCACGGGCTCAAGTGGCTGAGTTTATTAATGCTTCGGCGAAGGAATGTATCTTTACTCGGGGTACTACGGATGCCATCAACTTAGTGGCACAGTCCTGGGGCAATCTCAATATTGGGCGCGGTGATGAAATCCTGCTCACCCAAGCCGAGCATCACGCGAATATTGTGCCGTGGCAACTGCTTGCGCAGCGCACTGGGGCCAAGGTAGTTTTCGCGCGGGTAGATGAACAGGGGTGCTTAGACCTAAACGATTGGTTAGCCAAGTTGAATGCCAACACCAAACTGGTTGCCGTGGGGCACGCGAGTAATGTTACCGGTGTGGTTAATCCGATTGCGGCGCTAACGGACGCAGCCAAAGCTAACGGCAGTAAGGTACTCATTGATGGGGCACAAGCCGTTGCTCACCTCAGTGTTGATGTGCAGGAGCTTGGGTGTGATTTCTACGTCTTCTCGGGGCACAAACTGTACGGCCCCAATGGTGTTGGGGTTCTCTGGGGGAACTATTCACTGCTGTGTACAATGCACGCGGTCAATGGTGGCGGAGAGATGATTAGTGATGTGAGTGAACAGGGTTTCACTGAGCAACTGCCACCGTTACGATTTGAGCCGGGGACACCTGCTTGGCCCGAGGCCTGTGCGTTGGCAGTGGCCATTCAGTGGCTGCAAGCTCAGCGGGCAGCGGGCCTGGCTGCCTATGAGTCTGAGCTGTATCGCTACCTTAGACACCGTTTAACGGAACTCACCGCATTTCGCTTGCTGGGTGCCGACCAGCCGAACATTGGTATTGCTTCATTGATTACGAAGGATGCGGTGCAAGACTTGGGGTATTTTCTGGATCAGCAGGGGATTGCTGTCAGAGTAGGGCATCACTGTGCCATGCCGCTCATGAAAGCCCTTGGGCTTTCCGGAACCTTGCGTATTTCTCTTGCCGCCTATAACACTCACGCTGAAATAGACCACCTAATGCATACCTTATTGCAGTGGGAACAGCAGACAACATCCACCACCGCACGGGTGTTCTCGCTCACGGACCTAGCAGCTGCGCAGCAGCTAAATGCCAACGCAGTGGCGGACTATCAGCAGTGCCGAGCTCACCGCTCAGAAGAACGCTTCCAGGCGCTCATGCAATTGGGTCGCCGTGCCGCGCGCTTTGATGTGAGTGTTCGCACTACTCAAAATTTGGTGCCAGGCTGTGAAACTCAGCTTTGGTTAGCCATTGTCAGCAAAACGCCAACATTACAGTTTGCTGTGGATGCAGAGAGTGACACCATGCGGGGTTTACTGTTGTTACTCAGCGATGAATTACAGGCTAAGACGTATGATGACTTAGTTAGCTTTAATCTAGATAGTTGGGTGGATGAACTCGGTTTAGGGCGTTTCGTGACCGCAACTCGGGGTAATGGGGTTAAGGCGGTAGTAGCAGCGCTTCACGGTGACGCGTGACTTTGAAACACGCCTTCCTCTTCAAGGCGAGTCGATGAGTAATGACATCCAACAATACCTCGTGTTCCCACGGATTAGATCTGTTAAAAACAGATTTGATCTGTCAAAAACCACATCATTGCGAAAAAAACAGAACAGGAAATATCTCTCTAATTCGGTCTTTACCCCTACATCACCCGTAATTACGGCGTTTAGCAGGATTTTTTAAAAGTTGGCACGGCTATTGCTTTAAGGTAAGTAGCAAAGGATTGCGGGTTGAGCGACTTTGGGCATGGATAGCCCACCTAATACACGATGTATTAGACCGCTTACCAAGTTTGGAGGTTGTATAGGAAGAACCTTCAAACTTACTTGTCATATTTAGTAACACGGGCACTGTTAACGGATTAGTTTTCCCCCAAAGGAATGGAACGCCTGTGATATCTCTCTCTGACCTAGACTTGGCCCCCTGTGGGCCATTTTTTTTTGCCCCGTTACATTGTTGCTAGCGCATTCCGCTACATGGGTCTTCCTCAAATTCCCTACCTAGCTACCACCTACCTACCTAGCTACCTACCTAGCTACCTAGCTACCTAACTAACGCGTTGTACAGAAGACAAAACAGCAAAAAAATTGAGAATATTCAACACAAATAGTTGTATGGACAATGATATTATGTGACATTAATCACACACTAATTATGCATCAACTAAGGAAGAAGTATGCCTGCATCAAAGCCTGCTATATCAGTATCCGTCTGTATAAGCGTTGATCAAAGCCAGAATCGCGAGGTTAACGTGGCTTTATATCCCAATACCACCAACTACCCAAACGGTAAGCCAACCGAGACCGGCAGTTGGCCTATGTCGATAGCGCTTGCGTCAGGTACAACCTTTATTGACAACTTCTCCATCATATACCCTGACGACAATCGCGGTAATTCAGGTGGTAACTATAAAATGATCTTCAGCTTGCCGAATGGCTTTAGCTTCGCGGCTGGCCCAGGTGAAGTGGCGGTGCCCGACGACTCCGAACCTACCCGCGAGTACGAGGACGGAATTGCTTGGCTCACTAACCCAGGTGCTAAGAAACAGCTTACCGCTAAAATCAAGCAAGGGGAATTGGAGCTGACATTCAAGAAAGCGACAAACGAAGATTGGGCCGACTGGCGCTACCAATTTGCCTTTGTGGTGGAAGATGCAAGCGGCGTGGTAACGGCTTCACCGGATCCAGAAGTACATACTGGATCAAGCGGTACCACTCCCCCGTAACTAAAACCGGATCGCTAATAATCGCTCACTAAACCCCTGCGCCAAGCATCGTTCGCGTAGCTTGGCTGTATCGGGGTGGTCAATCGCTTGAAAGAGCAAAAAGTGTGTTAGGTCTATGCTGACTTCGACGACTTGATCGGGATTGTCGATAAATTCCACGATCGCGGTCTCCGCCGATTGGGTGTGCCATAGGGATTGCATAGCAGTAGCGCGAGTCACGCCAATGTCGCCAGCGTAATAGCGCCGAAGCAGCTCATCATATAAGAGCATGCTGGCCGTGGTATCCCCAGTTTTGCGTAAAGTATCGGCATACAGTAAGGTTAAGTAGGCGTTAACCGCCTGACCTTCGCTCTGCTCTGAGTTAAGCTGCAGATACGCCGCTTCCATCAACTGGCGCGCCTGCTCCCAGTCACCGTTATAAATGGCAATCCACGCCAACGCCTGATTGCGCTGATCCACTTGATCAGCGAAGAATTGGGCTCCTTCATATAGCCAATCGAGGCGTGCGCGGGGAATTGCCACGTTGAGCTGTTGCCTTCGAATGGCCTGGTTATTGGGCTGAAACCGCAAAAGTGATTCAACGTGTCGTTCAACCAGCGCAAAGTTCGCTAACACCGCACTAGCATACCAGACCGCGGCGCTTTCTAAGCGCCAGCTCGGGGAAATTTCAATGGCCCTTACCAGCTCGTTGTAGGCTGATTGTGGGTCATTGAGGTAGAAGTGTCGTGCCGCCCGCGTGAGCACGTCATTCTCATGAATTCCGTAGTGGAGCTCCAGTACACCCAAGCGATTTAGTTGCGATTGAATATTCGTGTTGCGACGCAAATACACTTCGTATGCAATGGACAGAGAGAGGTGGTCGCGCTCGCTGATGGTGTTTTCACGGGAAGCGAGTAACTCACCGAAACGCGTTATGCTTGTTGCATCATTCTGGTCCTTGAGCACTTTGAGTAATTTTCGGGTAATCAGTGGGCTTTGGCTGGTTTCAGCCAAGGCAAACAACTGCTCCAGGCGAGCTGGTGCTAGCCCGCTTCGTGCGGAAATTGCCGCATCAGCTTCGGTGAGTAGGGCATAATCGTCAGCACCTAATGGCTGATCATTCAGCGCTAAGCTAGTGGCTAATAATGATGAGAATAGGGCCCGAAGTTGTACCGGGTCCGGTGCGTTATAGCTAAGACGAACGGGCCCTTCAAGCTTTTGCAGCTGATTATTGATGTCCGCAATGCTTGCCTCAAGCTGACATTCCTGGGCGCTCACACAGTTCAGTGTGGCGGTGATGCCAGACTCCGTACCTAGCGAGCGCCAAATCATCTCCTCCGGTACCCCACTTGGTAGCTGTCGGGCGCTTACAGCGGTAAATTCCGACGATTCATTTAGCAGGCTTACAAGCTGATATTCCAGTACCGTGCGCGCCACCTCAGTGGTGCTGTCATCTAGACCCGTAATGTTTATCTGCACCCCAATGCTTACTGGCGCTTTAGGTGTTGAGGGTAGAGTGAGCATGGCAATGAGTGCCAGGCCCAGTGTTGTGACAGCCGCCAGACTCAACCAGAGGCCCTTGCGAGATTTTGATACAGGCACGCTGTCGATGACCCGTGTTGCCGATTCATCTTTGGTGCCCGGCTCACCTTCGTTGAAGCTAATCGCCGTATTGCGCTGCTGATGATGCGCCTGAAGGTGGGTGAGTGCGGTCATGAGCTCAGCGGGCTCAAGTGCCGGCGAATCAGCTGTTGATTGGCTTAAGCGCAGCAGCAGACCGTTTAGTACATGATCATTGGTTGAGGCGGGTGTTTCGCCAAGACGACCCCCGAATATTTCCAGCAGGGTAGCACAGAGACGGTGCGCGTCATATTGACGCAACGCATCGGTGAGCGTTGGTCCCACGGGAACAATCAGCAGCCGACCTTCTTCGAAAACGAGGCTATTGAGGCTTAGCGCGCGAGGTGAACAGCCGTGCTCGTGCAGCAGGGTAAGGTTGTGACAAACATCCAACGCGGCGGCCAAGCGGCGACTCGCGGTGGCCGTTGCGAACGCATCGTCCACTGCAATGGGCCGACCGTCGAAGACAGCAAATTGCCCCGAGTCACTGGATTGCTGGTCAATAGCTAATAACGCTGGGTGTTGAATGCAGCTGTCGTTGGCTTCGATGAGTACCGCAAAATGCGGCCGTAATGACCCTTCGGTGGCTTGCCAAAAAGGGGCGTGTATGGGCTCAAACGTCAGTGTGCTCATGTTATGCTCCTTGTCGTATCAACGGTTTAGAGAGCAATTAGTGTATCCCTTTATTCGGCCAAGGTATATCCAGAAGTACTTCACCGATGCCATCGTCCAAAGCCTGTTGGCGGGTCGCGTCGGCGCGCTCGTCATTGCGGGCTTGGTAGAGCCAGTAGTGCAAAGGCAAACGCTCGTAGTTATTGAGGGCTTATTAGCCCTCCGTTTTTAGTTACGGGGGGTTGGCACCATCTGAGCTAGTAGATAGCGATGGGTCGAGCACAATCACCGCGCCGGTTCGTTTTTCACGCAGGGTAATGGTGTATTTCAATGAGTTGTCATTACTGCGTTGATAAACGACGCGCACATACTGCTTATGAATATCGATTTGAACCATCTGTGTTGAGGGCAAGCCATTTTCGTAGTACTGCATGTCGACAAATTCAAACCGTGAATCTTCCAGCGTGTATAACAGGGTTGCTTCATCCTGAGTCATGCAGAAATTGTCATATTCATTATTGGCGCCCAAGCTCACTTCGTAGCTCACGTAATCACGAGTAAGTTGAGGGTGATTACCCACCACGTGCTGTTTGTCGATATAAATCGGCACCACCAGGTTGGGAATGGCATCAATGGTACTTGTCTCACACGCCGATTCGTTTGCCCAGGCTGAGCCCATAAAAAGGCAGGGAATCAACGCCACGAAACGGACCAGGCCCTTAACGCGCTTGAGCGGGCTAGATTGCCCAGTACAACTTAACTTCCTAGACATTTCTTACTCCTTTTATTAGTAGTCTAAACCACCCACTGCCAGGGTATTACTCAACGGCTGCAAAGTGGCTGCAATGGAGACCCCCTGCAATGAATCCGTTAGTGGACTCGCAAGTTCGCTTCACTCCTGCATGCTAATAGTTATTGCCTTATCAATCAAGCTGCTGCCACCACCTTCTAAGCATCAGGTTTTGTTAAATATACCATGCGTTGGCTTCGCTGAGCATCGCGGCGGCAATAATGCGGCGGTGCTTTGCCAACAGAGCCTCTGTATGAGCTTACGCGTCAGAGCATTGGTGTCATTCTTCTCGTTGGGGTAATGAGGGAGGTAGCCGCTAACGGTATGCTTGGTTAGGCCAAGGTATATCCAGAAGTACTTCACCGATGCCATCGTCCAAAGCCTGTTGGCGGGTCGCGTCCGCGCGCTCGTCATTGCGGGCTTGGTAGAGCCAGTAGTGCAAAGGCAAACGCTCGTAGTTATTGAGGGCTTCGGCGGTAGCGCCAGAGAGATAAATGAGCGCATCGTCGGCACTTTGGGTGTGCCAAATCGCCTGTGCTTTCACGCTAACGTCAAGATCAGTGTATTCAAGCAACGCCTGGTAAACCGTTAGCGCCTCGTCAGTTAACCCGCCTAGCAGCAGGCTGTCAGCTTGAATAAGCATGATGGACTGCTGTTCCCATAATTCAAATTCGGCTAATTCGGTACGATTAATGGTTTGTAGAACCTGCTCGTATTGGCCCTGATAAAAGGCCAGCCATAACTCCACAAACGTCTGAATGGCAACGGGTTCACTGTGGCGCAAGAGAAATTGCTGCACATCGCTGAGGGAATCGAGGTCACCCAAGATGATAGCGAGCTGAGCTTGAATTTCACGGAGCTCAAAATTTTCGGGCGCAGCATCTAGCGCGAAGCCTAGGTGCTGGCGCGCAGCATTAAAATCGTTCTTACCGTACAGTGCAAGGCTCATTAAGTAACGATCAATGTGCCAGGAATAACCCTGATCTTGAAATTCGTAGAGATACTCGTAGGCGGCATTCAGCTGACCCTTTTGCCAAAGATAGCGGGCTCGAAGAATAAGCCCAAACTCGTGGGGGATAAGGTTTTGCTCCAGTAAGTTTAAGCGGCTGAACTTGCTCTCAAGCGCATCGTTCCGCTTGAGGATAATTTCGCTGCCGAGCTCAACAAGTAATTGATCACGCGGTTCCAAGCGCGCTGCGGCGTTTGGATATTCCTCGTCCCAGAGGTGTTGAGCGTCAGCACTACTAGCGCGGCGGATCGCCGAGATCGCATCGGTCGCCGTATCCAGGCTTGGGGCTTTCACAAATAACCCCACGGCCTGAATGGCATCCTGGGCCGTCACCTCGGTTTTGCTTTCAATGGCCTGCCGCAGTGTTGATTGAAAGGCGATATCGCCTTCTAGAAGGGGTGAATCTGCCTCCGGTGGTTGGTAATTCTCAATGACATCGAAGAGCAACTGGTTAATGGTGTTGGCCATGAAGCGGCGGCGCTGCGGATTAACGCTGATTTGGGTTGAGTCGAGGAGGGCGCCATATCGGGACTCAAGGCGCACGAACAGTTCACACAAGGTTGATGAAGAACATACAATGGAGATGGACAGTCCTTCATCAACACCAATTGACTCCCAGTAACTCGCCCTATTATTCAGCGCTTCAGGGTCGCGACGCGCGTAGATATCAAGCCCAGGCGTGTGTGTTAAGGCATACGCGATATGACTGGTGTACTCCTCACTAAGTTGGTGCGCCGCTGCATCATCCAGCCCGCTTACCACCACTTGATCTACCAGCACTCCTAGACGCTTAGTAGGGGGCGCTTCGCTCATCATCAGGTTAACGCCAGCCAGCAGAACGAGGCTAATGAGCGCGCTGAGGGAGAGTGTCACCCACTTGGGGAAGCGAGGCGGTCGCGCTACGGAGATAGTGCCTGTAAGCTCAGTTAAGGTGCGCTCCCGGCGAATATTTTGCAGGCGAAGGGTGACCTCGCGCGCGGAGTTGATACGAGCCTTAGGACTGATCTCCAGCATCTCGCTAAGCAGTTGATTGATCGCTTTGAGGTCGCTGTTCGGTTTGCGGAATTTACCCTTGAGGATGGCCTCTTTTAATTCATCGTCGCCCTTACAGTCACGATAGGGTGCGTTGCCGGTGAATATTTGATAGCAAATTAGGCCTAAGGAGTAGATATCCGAGGCCGGTGTTGCTGCCGCTCCGGTTAATTGCTCGGGCGAGATTGCAGAGAGTGTCCCCTTGACCTGTGCGGAGTGATTCTCATCAATTTTTCCCGTTAGGGCGATGCCGAAATCCCCAATTTTTACGGTGCGATCAAAGCCCAGCAGCACATTCGATGGCTTTAGGTCGCAATGAATGATTCGTTGCTGATGAATGGCTTCGATGCCCTGGGACAGTGCTATGGCGGTATCGAGTGCTTCATCCAGCGCCATTGGCGCTGAACTTAAAGCGTCGGCAAGTGTTTGGTTGGGCAGGTATTCAGTGACGAGCACGTAGTAGCCTTCGTGTTCGAATACATCGTACAGCGATAGCACATTCGGGTGATTCACGCTGGCCAGAATTTTTGCTTCAACGCGTAAGGCCTCGAATCCGGCCTCGGGAATGGAGAGTGTTTTTAGCGCCACTTTACGATCGAGGCGAGTGTCGTTTGCCAAATAAACGGTGCCCATGCCACCTTCACCAAGGCGACGAATGACATGGTAGTGACCAACCGTGCTATTTAACTCCAGACTCATGTTACGGCGTCACCTCAAGCTGATGCTCGTTTATAAGCCTCGTGAGTACCTTCGGCGTGATACGCAAGGCAAAGGCGACGTCATGTTTGTCGTTACCATGTTTCACCAGGGCCTTGCGAAGGTCATCTGCGGACAACTCGGCGGTATTAGGGAGGATAGCGTCATCCTTGGCGCGCTTGAGCAAAGCCGAACGAGAAATACCCAGTTCATCCGCGGCGTGCTCAGGGTGCCAGGCGTGTTTTCGCAGTGCTGATTCAATCTCGGTGGCGCTTAATTCACGTGGCCGTTTCTTGCGCTTAAACAAGCTTTTCTTCGGTGCGACCACGTCGAGGTGATCTTGGATACAGCGCGGGAGTATGATTTGCTGATTACCTATCGCATCGGTAAGCGTTTGCCGAATGAGGTTGCCAAGTTGGCGCACGTTGCCGGGCCAGCTATAGCGGCAGAAGGCGTAGAGGAGCTGAGGTAATTGGCTAGTCATGCCCGTGCTGGCTGCGAAGTCGTACTGAGTCGCGAAGTCACGTTCGTGCTGCCGAATACAGTGCAGCGCCAGAATACCAACGTCTTCCAAGCGTTGTTCAAGCGGGTCGAGCTTAATGGTGTAGCTGGCGATACGCTGCATTAGCGGCAAGCGAAAGGACGAGTTGTCGATACGCTCCTCTAAAATAGCGTCCGTTGCTGTAATGGCACGAACATCCACGTTAATGAGCTTATCGCCACCCACCGGCTGAATTTCACCGTATTCAAGCGCTCTTAACAGTGCCATTTGTGTCTTGTCGCTCGCGTCGCCGATTTCATCGAGGAAGAGTGAACCCCGGTGCGCTTTTTCAAACAGCCCCTTGTTATCTCGGTCGGCCCCCGTAAAGGCACCTTTTTTATGACCGAACAATTCGCTCGCCACTAACTCTGGCGCAATAGCGCTAATATTCACGCTTACTATCGGCTGATCACTGCGGGTTGATTCTTTGTGAAGCGCCTGAGCAATAAGTTCTTTACCGGTACCCGACGGGCCAGTGATTAACACCGAGCGGGAATCAACCCGAAGATTTAAAATCGATTGCTTGGCGTTCTGAATACATTCGCTTACGCCAAGGATATCGTGCAGTACCCCGATGTCAGAGGTTGCTGAGTTTCGAAAGTGAAACAACAATACCAGTCGGTTGCCCCAGATGAGCGGCGTGCCGCGGGTGAGTACGTCGCTGGAGAGCAACATCGACTGTTCCAACCGGACGCCATCAATGTCAATATCCTGCTTACAGTCGCCGCGATCAATAGTGAGGCCCTGGGATTCGCGGTAGCTAGTGTTAAAGCCGGTGCGTGAAAGGTAGGGATCATCGATCAGTACCTGACGGCCATCAAGATGTTTAAATTCGGCAAAGCCTCGACCCAACTGACGAGTTGTTGATACGTTGAGCTGCGCACCGACAAGTTCGGGGCGGTGCGCCCAAATAACGGTACACGTTGGGATGTCGTGATGGGCTATGGATTGACTGACATCCAAATCGATCGTAAGCGTTGAATCGCTCATCCTGTTAACGCTCTCTGTGATTCGCAAGTAGTTGTTTTTGTACTAGTAATTTAACCTAATTAACCACTAACGGGAAGCACTGAGCGCTACGGATCTGAGTGGCTAGAAAGTAAGCAGTGACTTCGGTCTAGCGCACCGATACAAAGCATGACGCGTTATCAACTTAGCATGAGGGTATTAGTGGGCTTCAGGGGTTTTGCTTGGTCTAGCAATAATTATGCTATCTTCCAGGCAAAAAAAATCCCCACCGTAGGGTGAGGATTATTTATTGAGCGCTAAAGTGGCTTACGCCTTCTTAGCTTTGTCGTCACGACGACGCTCGTTCTCTTTCAGCTTCTTCTTACGAATACGAATGCTTTCAGGCGTTACTTCTACCAGCTCGTCATCATCGATGAAGTCCAATGCCTGCTCTAGCGTATGGCGAACGGGAGGTGTTAGCGTGAGCGCTTCATCAGTACCCGAGGCACGAACGTTAGTAAGCTGCTTACCCTTGGTAGGGTTAACCGTTAAGTCATTGCTACGCGAGTGCAAACCAATGATTTGACCTTCGTAAACGTCAACGTTTGGATCAATGAACAAACGGCCGCGATCCTGAAGACCGAACAAACCGAAAGCCAATGCTTTACCCTTAACCATAGATACCAATACACCGTTATTACGCTGAACTTTATAGCCGGCGTTAACAACACCGTAGTGATCGAAGATTGAGGTAAGGATGCCCGAACCTGAGGTAAGGGTCATGAACTGGCTACGGAAACCAATCAGGCCACGTGCTGGAATAACGTACTCAAGGCGGATACGACCTTTACCGTCTGGCTCCATGTTGGCAATTTGGCCGCCACGGTTACCGAATTCTTCCATTACCGAGCCTTGGTGATCAAGTTCGATGTCCAAGACTACGCGTTCGAACGGCTCTTGAGTTTCTCCGTCAATTTCACGGGTAACAACTTCCGGACGTGATACACCCATTTCGAAGCCTTCACGACGCATTGACTCAATCAATACTGAAAGGTGAAGCTCACCACGGCCAGAAACACGGAACTTGTCCGGTGAGTCACCGGGTTCAACACGCAGTGCTACGTTGTGAATCAACTCGCGATCAAGACGCTCAGAAATGTTACGTGACGTCACAAACTTGCCTTCAAGGCCAGCGAAAGGAGACGTGTTAACCTGGAAGGTCATGGATACGGTTGGCTCGTCTACCGTAAGTGCTGGTAGCGCTTCAACATTGCTTGGATCACACAGGGTATCCGAGATGTTGAGTGGATCGATACCGGTGACACAGATGATGTCGCCCGCAGTCGCTTCGGTTACTTCAACGCGCTCAAGGCCGTGGTAACCCATTACCTGAAGTACTTTACCTTTGCGCGAATGACCATTGTGATCAGACACAACGATTTGCTGGTTAGGCTTAACCGAACCGCGCGTGACACGACCAATACCGATAACACCGGTGAAGTTGTTGTAATCCAGTGCAGAAATCTGCATTTGGAAAGGACCTTCAGCATCAACCTCAGGGGCGTCAACCTTATCAACAATCATCTGTAGTAGCGGCGTCATGTCTTCGCTAAGCTCGTCTGCCTCAAGACCTGCTACACCGTTTAGCGCTGAAGCATATACCACTGGGAAGTCTAACTGCTCTTCGGTAGCGCCAAGGTTATCAAACAGATCAAATACCTGATCAAGCACCCAGTCAGGGCGCGCGCCAGGACGGTCTACCTTGTTGATCACAACAATCGGCTTCAAACCACGCTCGAATGCCTTTTGGGTAACGAAGCGAGTTTGTGGCATCGGGCCATCTTGCGCATCAACAAGCAGACATACACAATCAACCATCGACATAACACGCTCAACTTCACCGCCGAAATCGGCGTGTCCAGGGGTGTCTACGATGTTGATGCGGTAGTCATTCCACTTGATCGCGGTGTTTTTAGCAAGAATGGTAATGCCGCGCTCACGTTCCTGATCATTAGAATCCATGATACGATCGGTGCCCACGTCTTTACGATCAAGTGTACCGGACTGCTCAAGCAGCTTGTCCACTAGGGTAGTTTTTCCGTGGTCAACGTGCGCAATAATTGCGATGTTACGTAAGTTACTGATATCCAAGGTTTTTTTCCTTTTAAGGTGCCGCTTAATGCTATCCTGAATACCCACCGGGTATCACATCCGAACGGCGATGCGACGCTTCGCTGAGTGTAGTTGCGCGACAGTGTATAGCAAATGTCTAATTTGTGCATTCGCGTTTGTACCAACAGCCCTTGAAAGTGAATAATACTGCTGCCTTCAGCTTCCTCCATGCTAAGGGCCCAGCTTCATCCTTACGCGTTTCATATTAGGTGCCCAATTTCATTTTTAGGCTTTCGCCTATCCCCTAGTTGCTCCTCGCGTGAAACGCAGTAGACTCGTCCACTAAATAAAAAACTAGCGTAGCGCCGATTAGTTCGGGAGCGCCGCAACTCCAGGGACGAAACCAAAGGGACGGGTTCATATTCAACATGGCGTTAATAGAGTTAAGTAATATCGACAAATTTTTCAGCATGGGTGACCAACAGTTACACGTGCTAAGATCACTCGATTTATCCATTGAAGAGGGTGAGTTTGTCGCCATCATGGGCCCCTCGGGCTCGGGCAAATCTACGCTTATGAATATTCTCGGTGGTTTAGATACGCCCACGTCTGGAGATTACCAGCTAGCGGGAGAGGCGATTGCCGATTACAGTGACGATACCCTATCCGCGGTGCGCAATCGTTCCTTCGGTTTTGTTTTTCAAAGCTTTCATCTAATGCCCCGATTGTCGGCGTTAGATAATGTTCTGCTACCCATTCAATACAGCGATAATCCAGACTGGCCTAAGGCAACTGAGCGGGCAACGGAATTACTGACCTCGCTGGGGTTGGGCGAGCGGGTACATTTCCGCCCCAATCAAATGTCCGGTGGACAGCGGCAGCGAGTCGCGATTGCCCGAGCGTTAGTGAATGAACCGAAGATACTGTTTGCTGACGAACCCACTGGCGCATTGGACTCCAAAACCGCCGTTGAAATCATGGATTTGCTGAGTCGCCTAAATGCCCAGGGGCAGACGATTATTTTGGTCACCCATGAGCTCGAAATTGCGGAGCTCGCCAAGCGCATTATTTTTCTTCGCGATGGCGTGATTCAGAGGGAGGATATCCGATGAAGTGGTTACTGGCGTTATGCCTCACCCTAGCTAGCTTTTCTGCCTCAGCAGAGCGACTCCTGCTTACCGCCGAGGTCACCTCACTGCAGCAGTCAATCATCTCAACACCTCGTCATCTTTACGCCGGTTGGTCCCGCAAGATTGTTTGGATGGCCGAGGAAGGCGCCGTTGTTAGCGCCGGGGAACCCCTGGTGAGCTTTGATACGGAGATGCTCCAGTCTCGCTTTGATCAATTTGAAGAGCAGCTCATTGCCGCTGAGGATAATGTCGCGGTGCAGGAGCGAACTGAAGCACTGGCAAGTTTATCGGCACAGCGACGCATTGATGTGGCGCGCTTGGAGTTAGAAAAGGCCAAATTAATTGCTGAGCGTCAAACTAGCTTTTCAAGTCGCAAGGAGATTGCCGATGCGGAATTTGCAGTACTCAGTGCTGAGCTTGAACTAGAGAAGGCGCTTGAAGCGGCAGAATTCACCGCCTCACGTAATAGCAGCCAAGCGCAGACGCGAGCGCTGAATATTGAACGGTTGCGAGCCGAGTACGAATTTGCCCAGAGTGAAATTGAGCGCAGTACCATTGCCGCTACCGAGGATGTGCTGGTTATCTATCAACGTTCACGGTTCCAAGAGCGAGATATTCAAATTGGCGATAGCCTCGATCCCGGTTCCAGCGTCTTAAAGTTACTGCCAATTGGCGGTTCGTCACTTAGGGCATGGGTGAGTGAAGTGGATGCGAGCGCCTTGGCAGAGGGCGTAGAGGTGGCTATTCACTTCGACAAAAATCCAACCGAAGATTTTAGTGGCACCATTACCTCAGTAGGTGATGCGGGGGTAGAAAGAGATCGCCGAGGCCTAGGGCGCTGGGTCCCAGTTAATATTAATTTCGAGAATCGGGGTGAGCTAGCGCTCAGCCCAGGTATGAGCGCTCGCGTTGAGGTGTTGCTATGAATCGTTTAGGAATCTTGCTCCTGGGTTTAGTGCTCGCATCCTGTGATGCGACTGATTCGAATATCGGGCCAGTCCGTGAAGAGGGATTACGCTACACCGGCGAGCTTCGTTCGTTTAAAGAGACCTTTATCACGCCGCCGTCCATTGAACGGGTTTGGCAGTTCAAAGTGCTACGTATGGCGCCTGAAGGATCGCTTGTTAGTGCTGGAGATCCGGTGGTTTGGTTTGATCCAAGTGAGCCGCGTCGGCGGCTCCAAGAGCAGCAATCTCAACTGGCTCAGCGCCAACAGAGTATTCAGGATAAAGCCCTGCAATTGGATCAAACACTTCAGGAATTACGGCTGAATCTTGCTGAGGCCGAAATGAACCGCGATAAAGCGCAATTGAAAGCCTCAATTAATGATCCCGTGATGCCCGAAGTAGAACGGCGTATCTATCAACTTGACGCGCAAATTGCCGCAGAGCGAGTTCGCGAGATTGAATCATCCATTGAGCAGCAGGAGACCTCAGCGGCGGCGGAGCAAGCCATTGATGAAGCTGAGTTAACCCGCTTACAGTCGCGGGTTGCCTCCATGTCACAGGGTATTTCTCAGATGGCGCTCGCCTCGCCACAGGACGGAATTTTGCTTTATCAAAGTGGCTTTGGCGGCGAGAAATTTGCCGCGGGCTCCGATGTCTATCGAGCACTCGCAGTGGTATCAATCTCCGATCTAAATTTTATTGAGGTGGCGGTAGCTATTCCCGAGCGCGATCTGCGAGCTATAGACCTAGACCAGCAGGTGAGCTTAAAGATTGACTCGGTGGACGATCAAAGTTGGATGGGGCGCGTGAAGTCAGTTTCAAACGTTTACCGTCAGCAGAATAGCGCGGTTTATGCGGACGTCGTGGTGGAAGTGATTGACCCTGATCCTCAAGTTATGAGACCGGGTTTGAAAGCGCAGATCCGTTTTGCGGAGGTAAAATGATGAGAATTCTTGTCGCGTTCAGACCTGTTATCGCAGCGCTGACACCAAGCAAGGGAGCAAGGAACATACTGCTAGCCAGCAGCATGGCATGGGTCCTCACCGGATGTGGTGACGCTGCTCCGTCCGCACTGACGCAAACCGCCGAGCGCGGTGACCTCGTTCATCGGGTCACGGCTGCGGGCGAAATTGTCAGCGCTGAGGCCACGCGGCTATCTCTTCAGCCGGGTAACCTCCATACCATCGACTGGGTTATTGAAGATGGCTCCGAAGTCAAAATGGGTGATGTGGTGGCAAAGTTGAATGGTGAGATAGCGTCCTTTCAATACAACACCAATAAATTGAATGTGGAGCGTGAGTCTTCCCGTGGTGTGGCGGATAGTTCCGACTTTGCCAAGCGGGACGTAGAGATTGATTACGACCTGCAGGTGGTCGAGGACGAGGTGCAACTCATTGAAACCTTTAGTTCTGATCTCGATACGGTTTACTCGCGGATTGAGCAGATTGATAACGGCAGAGACTTAGCTTACACCCAGGCTCGGGGTAATTATCTTGAATGGGACCGCGATTCAAATGGCGAACGCCGCAGCTCCAAGGAACGACTCACTCAGATTCAAGTTGAACGCTTTGAAAGAGATGCGAATCGTTTCCAAGCACTTTTAGCGCAAACCGAGATCCGCGCTCCCCATGATGGTGTAGTGAAGTTACTACGGTCCTCTCGAAGCGGCGAGCCTGTGACCAGTGGCTCGGTAGAGTGGGGTGGAACGGCTATCGCCGAGATGCCAGATTTGAGTCAGCTGGTGGGCGAAGTCCATGTCCTTGCCGGAGATTCGGCCGGTATCGTAGTGGGTACACCGGTGGACCTCCAGCTTGATGCCTATCCCGAGGCAACCCTCACTGGGACGGTGACGAGTATTGCGCAATTGGCTGCCCAGCGTGAAAATCGCCGCGGTAAGTGGTTCACCATCAAAGTTGGACTAGACACTATTCCAGCGGAAATAGTTGGCCGCATTAATCTAAGTTTCCAAGCGAGTTTTAACGTAGCGAATGCCTCGGATGTGTTGCAAATTCCGCTGACTGCGCTGCAACAGGAGAATGGCCTTAACATTGCCTACGTGAATAATGGTGGAGCCAGAGAACGAAGAGAACTGCAATTAGGCTTGCGAACGTTGAGCCGTGTTGAAGTAATAAGCGGCTTGAATGAAGGTGACGAGGTAATAATCCTGCCATGATGATTCAAATGAATGAAATTAAGCAGGCGGTGGAGCAAATGCTACATCATCGTCTTCGCACCTCATTAACACTTCTCGGAATGATTTTTGGCGTGGGTGCGGTGGTCGCCATGCAGAACATCGGTGTTGGCGCCGAGCGGGCTGCGCTGAAGGCTATCGAAACACTGGGTCTACATAGCGTAGTGGTGGATTACGTTGATCAGTCTGCCAGTGATGCCGATGCTCGCGAGTTGAGTGTTGGCCTGAGCCATCAGGATGTCCTAGCCGTTGCAGAGAGTTTTGACTTTGTTGAGGGCTTCTCGGCGTCATCGACCTTGGAGCTGGAACAGGTCTTCACCGATTTTGCCAAAGCTTCGCCTCAGGTATTGGGTGTGACCGAAGGCTTTTTAGAGAATTCCTCGCTTCGGGTTGACGACGGCAGAGCGTTTAATGGTGAAGATTTTCAGCGCTATCATCAGGTAGCCGTGATTACTGACGAAGCGGCTCAGGCGTTATTTCCTGGGGAACAAGTGCTTGGAGGCTTAATCAAAGTCAATCACCTCTGGTTTGAAGTCATAGGGGTTATTGCTTCGTCGGCTGAATCAACGCAGCGCATAGAAGGGCTCTCGAGCGGTGGTGAACGATTCAGAATCTACGTGCCGTTTAGTACCTATCACACCAAATTACAGGTTTCGACGGACGCCAGCCCCTACACACAGCTTAAGTTCCACATTGTACCAGGGACGGATCAAACCCAAGTTGCCGCGCTACTCGAACAGTTCTTAATGGCTAGGCATGGAGGTCTGAAGGACTTTAGCATCACCGTCCCGGCAGAACTGCTAGAACAACACCGGCAAACTCAGCGAGTCTTCAATTGGGTCATGTCAGCGGTAGCAGGCATCTCACTATTGGTGGGCGGTATTGGGATTATGAATATCATGCTGGCAACGGTACTTGAGCGAACTCAGGAGATTGGTCTGCGCCGAGCGATTGGTGCTACCCAAGCCGATATCACCCGCCAGTTCCTCGTTGAAACGGTTGTGATTACCCTCGTGGGGGCACTAATGGGAGTGGTCTTTGGCGTTATTCTTTCTTGGGTCATCGCCTTTATGGCGGACTGGGAAGTCGCTTTCTCCTTCATGGCAATTATTGGTGCAGTGGGTATTTGCTCGGTAGTGGGATTAGCATTTGGCATTTATCCCGCCAAACAAGCCGCCCGCCTTAATCCCATTGAAGCGCTTCAGCACGCTTAGTGTTTAACGCCTAGGCTTAGAGAATTGAGTGGTGGTTTCAACGCGTAACGATAACGTTGGAGAGATTGGATGTTGAAAGTAAGTTGGTTGATGATTTTAGTCCTGTTGGTGGGCTGTGAAGAGGCGATATCACCACTGGAACAGGGTGACCCCGAAGCTCAGTACGCCGAAGCGCTGGTGCTGTATGAGTCGAAGGATCTCAACGATCGCCAGCGAGGCTTCTACTATCTGGAACAATGTGCAGAGGTGCTTCCTGAATGCGCCCATGGATTAGCCACCATCTTTCTTCAGGGCGTGGACATGGAGCCCAACCTAGCTCGTGGCACTGCCTGGCTTCAGCAGGCCGCCGTGGCCGATTACAAACCTGCCGTTAATGATCTTGCTTGGTTCCTCGTGACCACACCGGATGACCATTGGTACGATCCGCGCGAAGCGTTTCGATGGATGCAAACCATGCTTCGTCTTGGCGAATTAACGGCCGCAGAGCAGGATACTGCGGCGGCCGTGTTTGCGGCGAACGGTGATTTTCGGATGGCTATTCGTTATCAAACCGAAGCCATTGAGATGGCGAACACTTCGGACTTCGATCCCCGTGAGCTCGCCAATTTTGAACGGCGTCTCGAAGCCTATAAGCAAAGTCAGTGCTATCGTTCACGTCGCTCCTGTGTCCCCATTCGAAATTCGCATAATAATTCCGTTTATCTTTAGCTAAACGCTGACGGCGATAGCTTCGACTTTTTCGCGTTCAGCTGACTTTTTTCAGCACGACTCGAAGTGCTGGTCAGCGCAGTGGGCCGAGCAAAGGTCTTCTAAGGGATGAAATTTGATTGCCCTCAAATGAGTATTTATCAGGCTAAGGTCGTAAGTACTTTGCCACGGGGTTTGATATACTCGGGTAGATTTTACTCACAACGATAAGAATTTCATGACATCACTACTCTGGCAACCTGGTGCGGAAGCACTTGAAAATTCAGCGATGGCAAAACTTGCCAATCAATTGGGCCCCTTCAATGACTATGCGGACTTCCATGAGTGGAGTATTTCCCATCTAGAGGACTTCTGGTCCGCCGTGTGGGATAGCACCGGTATGGTGGGTTCGAAAGGTGATAGGCCCTATCTGAGTTCCCACTCAGAAATGTTCAAAGCTCGATTTTTCCCCCAGGGACGCCTTAATTACGCCGAAAACCTGTTGCAAGCTGACGATGAAGCGCTGGCAATAATCGCGCTATGGGAAGATGGTCGCGAACAGAGTTTGAGCTATGCCCAATTGCGTGAACAGGTTGCGTCCACCAGTGAGTTTCTTCGCCAACAGGGTGTGGGCGAGGGAGACGTTGTCGCCGGCTTCGTACCTCACGGTATTACCGCTGTGGTGGGCTTACTTGCCACGGCCGCGCTGGGAGCGGTGTGGACGAGTTGTTCACCGGACTTCGGTGTTGCCGGTTTAGTTGACCGTTTTGGTCAGGTGGCACCCAAGGCACTCTTCACCATCAATGCCTATCACTACAATACGAAATTGGTGCCCATGAAGTCGAAGGTCGATGAGATCGTCGCAGCGCTACCATCACTGCAGGCCGTGGTAGTGGAAGATTATGTGAACTGTGAGGACGATTTTTCGGCCTACCATTCGATGGCCACCGTGGTTAGCACTGCAAATAGTGGTTTAAGTTACGTGCAGGTGGGCTTTAATGATCCGCTGTTCGTCCTGTATTCCTCCGGCACCACAGGGAAGCCCAAGTGTATCCAACATAGTGTTGGTGGGGCACTGATTCAGCATCGAAAAGAACATGCGTTACACGGTGACATGAAAGCGGGTGACCGCTTAATGTACTTCACCACCTGTGGCTGGATGATGTGGAATTGGCAAGTCAGCGCGCTGGCTGGTGGCACCACGCTAGTATGCTACGACGGTTCGCCATTCGTGGGCGGCCCAAACAAAATGTGGGAGCTTAGTGAGCGCTATGAGGTGACCCACTTTGGAACCTCTGCAAAGTACTTAGCCGCGATTGAGAAGGCGGACTTTCACCCGCGTGAACACTATCACCTTAAACCGCTGCGCGTATTGTTCTCAACCGGATCGCCGCTGGCACCCGAGGGCTTCGACTTTGTCTATCAGCATGTGAAAGCGGACGTGTGTTTAGCATCAATTATCGGCGGTACGGATCTGTTAGGTTGCTTTGCCTGCGGCAATCCTATTACACCGGTCTTCAAGGGCGAGATTCAGTGTCTGGCACTGGGGATGGCAACGAATGTCTGGGATGACGAGGGCGGGGCGCTCATTGCCCAAAAGGGTGAGTTAGTGTGTACGCAGCCGTTTCCATCAATGCCGCTATGTTTTGTAGGCGATGAAGGGGATAAGAAATATCATTCCGCCTATTTCGAACACTTCGACAATATCTGGTCGCATGGTGATTATGCGGAGATTACCCAGCAGGGGGGGCTCATTATTTTCGGCCGTTCCGACGCGTTACTCAACCCCGGCGGCGTTCGCATTGGCACAGCGGAAATCTATCGCGAGGTGGAGAGCTTTGCGGAGATTGAGGAATCGATTTGTATCGGTCAACAGTGGGAAGACGATACCCGTGTGGTGTTGTTCGTGCGGATGAAAGCTGGCTCTGAGCTCAATGATTCGCTCAAACAGGCTATGGCAAAGCGAATTCGTGAACAGAATACACCACGGCACGTCCCCGCAAAGATAATTGCTGTAGCGGATATTCCGCGTACGCTCAGTGGCAAAATTACGGAAGTTGCCGTCCGACAGGTAGTGCATGGAGAAGCCGTTAAGAACACTGACGCCTTGGCGAATCCCGAGTCGCTGGCGCTCTTTAAGGATTTGCCTGAACTACAAGTTTGATTCCTGCCCAGATCTAGCCGCTAACTGCGAAAGGCGAAGGGCGAAGGGCGAGTGACTCATTTGATCGTGAAGTTGTTCGAGAGGAAAGCTCCCAAATCCAATGAAGGTATTTGGGAGCTTAAACAGATTACTTAGATATCGAGTTCGAAACCTAGCGTGAATCCATCAAAGTCTTGTTCGGCGAAGGTTCGATCATTAATGCCATCTAGCTCATAGGACATGACACGGTAGCCAGCCAACAAATGCAGATCGATAATAGATAGCGAGAACGAGTAACTTAGCCCTAATTGAAGGTCAGTCATTGAGACGTTATCTTCGGAGGCTGCAAGCACTTCTGCATAAAGCCCTAGACCTTGGTCACTGTCAAAGAACGGAAAGCGAGCGGCCCCATAGATTGCAGGAAGCGTTTCTTCAAACTCATAACCGGCAACTTCTCCTGAGCTAATCTCATGAATCCCAACCCCTAAATCTAGAGTCAGTGCTGCGTTGTCTAATAGTTCGTAGTAGAGCAAATAGTCAGTGGTCTTCAAGACCATTAACTTATCATTTTCTTCAAAGTCAAAAGAACGAATCTTGGCGTTCGGAATAAGTGGGATGGGATGTTCTAACGCAACCCATACCGACAACGCATTCTCTTCGGCTTCTAGTGGTCCACTATCAGCAGTGGTCTGCCAACCTTGGCCACCAATTTTCACTGCAAAAGCATCTGCGTGCGCTCCAGCCGTGGCAAACGTAAGTAGAAAAATCATCAAACCTAACTGTTTCATGTCATACCCTTATATTGAGAACAATCATTTAGGAGGCTAGCACGAGATATTAAATATGCAACTAAGCAATGGGAACGCCAATAATCGTCTATAGATTGGCTGTTTTGGCAATACCGAACGGGGTCTTAGCTTGCTATCGAAGAGCGCGGATTAGCGTTGCTATTTTGGCATTGGAAAATGACGTTCTAACTCGTCATCAAATAGCGAAGAGTTAGCTAAGAATTAGGTGTGTACTAAAGAGTTCTAAATAATCGAGGTAAAAAAAATCCCAAACCGAAGGGGGGGTGGTTTGGGATCAAGATTCTCGTAAAGAGAATTGCTACTGCTTGCGGAATTAATAATGCCAAAGTGGTAGTAATAAAAATATGCGAAAAAACGCGTGACTTTATAAGGGGTTTTGCCAAGTCATAAATTTCGTCAAATTATTTGGAGCAATTCCAAGCCAACGACTAAGGTTAAGGGAAAGTGATAATGCTTGGCTAATGTCTTATTCATTAGGTCAAGGCGGTGTCAGGATTAAGAGGGAAGCCATGTCCAATTTCTATCAGTTTGATCTTCACCGAATTAGCGAAATTTACCGCACCCTGCCAAACAAAGCCAAGACGGTTAAACCCGCACTAGTTCTAGAGGGAGGTGGGCAGCGAACCATCTTTTCGGCCGGTGTAGTTGATGCCTTTATGGATCATCAGTTTGCTCCCTTTATTCAGGTACTGGGGGTATCCGGTGGTGCTCACGTTGGTACGACTTATGCCATGGATAGAATGGGTATGGCAAAACGAATTATTGAAGAGGTCTCGACAAGTGATCGCTTCTACCGCCGTCTAAATTGGTTTAGAGCAGCACCTGTGATGGACCTTGATTGGTACTTCGATGTCACGCAAGCTGACCCAGCTTATCGACTGGATGCGAGTGAACTTCCTAATACAGACATGCAGCTGCAGTTTATGGCTACTCACGCCGAGAGTTTCTCACCCAGAAGGTTTCATCATGATGATCATGATTTAGCTCTGTTACTTAAAGCGTCAAGTGCGATTCCCTATTTCTATGACAATGGCGTTGAGATTCAGGGGCACCAGTTTGTAGATGGCGGCTTGGGACATCCCATTCCAGCGCGAGAGGTGGTGGAGCAGGGAGCTAATTACGTTGTTGTTATCAGAGTGTCCCCAAAAGAACGCGAGCCCGAACCTATTTTTTCTCGTGGTATACACCAGTTTTTTAAGCGCACGAACGCGAACCCGCGCATCGGCTCCATGATGGATACTCATCAAGCTAATTATCAACGAGATGAACAATACATTCAGCAGCCTCCCGCTGGCGTCACAATAGTTCAACTAGCCCCACATCGAGCGCTAGATTCAATTGTGTTAGGTAGCTCTCGTGAGGCGCTGATAAAAGATTACAAATTGGGGTATGAAACCGGGGTGTTGTTTGTCAATACTTGGGGCGCAGAACTTGTGCGAGGAATCAATGGCGCTCAGCGACAGTCGGTGGCGTAGGCTTAGCTGCTTGTACACAACGTGTTTAACGTATTCAACTTTAGTAACCGACTCTTAGCGCCGAACATTAACAAAAAAATGCTGATAGTTTCTATAAAAAAGGCCCCGATATGAATCGGGGCCTTCTTGATTTCAAGACCTAGCACTCAGCAAACGAGGCTGAGCGAGTCACATTTAGTTAATCAGTTGATTAGCAAATTCGTTCGCGCTGGGCTTGGCCGCTTCGCACAGTGAAATCCGCTCGCTGGTTTGTGCAAGCGCTCGCTCGAAGCCTGGCGTCAATTCACCATACTCAGCAAACAAAGCCTGCAATTCACCCTGTTCTAAAGCACTACAGAAGTCAGTACCTACTAACGGCATACGTCTGCGCCATTGCGCCGGTATCTTCTTGCTGATGGCCTCGAAGTTAGCTTGAACGAAACTCCAGTGTTCGCTGCGCAGCTCCGGCACCGTCATTGCGCCAGCAATCATAGACCAGGACTCGCGTGACTCGGTTTCATCGGCTAGGACGAAGGCATGCTGAGTGGTAACGAAATCAGAAGAGGTGCTTGCTGATAATGCATTCACCGCAGCGGCACGGAATCGAGAATCATCAAAATTATCGGCAAAAGCCAACAAATGATGACTGAAACTATCACCGAGGTCCTCAACGGCTACGGTAAGAGCCATCTGGTATTCGTCGGTGGTAAGGGCTGAACTCTCGGCGGAATTAGCGTCATAGCCGGTGAAGTCTGCGGCTTGCTGAGCAAGTTCAGAACGTAACATTTGATTATCGAAACTCTGCGCCAAACTGCTACGAAGCTGATTGGTCAAAATGACCGAGTCTTCGTCACTACCTTCGCCCCAAGTTTCTAGTAGGGGCGAATATAGCGCGTTCGCCCAAGCAGCTAGAGGTGCTTTACTGGCTTCGTCGCTCACTGCCAGTAGGCCTCGAATACGACCCATCGCGGCTGCAACAACATGTCGGCTAGTGGATTCCGTAGAGGCTTCAACTAGCTTTTTCAGCTCCTGAGCGGATAGTGTTCCCTGACTGAAGGCGGCGAACGCACTATCAATAAGGACCATTACCTCGGGCGCCGAAAAGTCGCTGAAATTCGCAATGAGTGCCTGCCAGTTCGCAGTGTCGGTATTAAATCGGTAATAGCCAGCTCCGTTGGCGTTAGGGAACACCCACCCCGGGCAAGCACCTTCCCATTCCCAGGAAGCAGCTTTCTGAGTGAGGATGTCGCATTGCTGGTGGCCATTGGCATCCACAAAGCACATTGGGATGTCCCACTGCTGAGTTTGGGTATCAATCGTTGAACCAGGCGGCGCATAACGCTGCTGCTGGACAGCCACAGTGACTTGATTATTCGAACAGCTCACTTGGGTATTAATCTGCGGCAGACCCGGTTGTTCAACGAAGCTGCGGAAGGACTCCACTAAACGCGGTTCGCCACTCTGAGTCGCAATTTCGTCATAGAATTCGGCCGCATCGGCACGACCTTCCGCAAAGCGAGCGACATATCGCCCAAGTGCTGGGCGGAATAGCTCAGGGCTAAAGTAGCTATCCATCATATGAATCACACCGGTGCTTTTGGCATAGGTGATTGCATCGTAGGCGTTGCGGATATCTTCATTACGATCAATCGGCTCGCGAATTGCGCGAGTGCTTGCCAAGGAGTCCAAAGACATTGCTCGGAGTCCATCCACGGTCGTGCCAATTTCATGACCGGCTTTAGGCTCAAATTCGGCCATCACCACGGGTTCCATCCAGCTAGAAAACCCCTCCTTTAACCACAGATCATCCCACCAAGTAGGCGTTACTAGGTTACCAAACCACATATGAGCAAGTTCATGAGCATGAATGGAGAGGAGGCCTAAGCGAGCCTGGGGGGCTGGGTTTGGGCCAAGGAGAATACGGCTCTCACGATAGGTAATAGCCGCTGATAGTTCAGTAGCACCGCTAGGCCAAGCTGGCGCGGCAATAATATCAAGTTTGCGAAATGGGTAGGGGCTTTCGAGTTCGCGCTCGAAAATCGCGAGAAATTCAGGCGTGATTGAGAGGATGTAGTCCAACTCTGCACCGCGTCCAGCTCGCGAGTAACCCACTAGCGGCACTTCATTTTCACGGAACTCATTAGCGGGAATAGTAGGTCCTTCAACTCGATCAAACGGGCCGACCGCTAAACTAAGTAGGTAGGTAGGCATCGCTGGCGTAGGCAGATAGGTAACGCGCTTCATGCCATTCTCCAACTCAGTTACGCTGGCTTCGGGCGTGTTACTGATGGCGTGCATTGCTGCTGGAACAGTCAGGGTGAATGCGAACGGGGCCTTTTGACCTGGCTCATCGAAGCCTGGAAGGAATTTACGAGCCTGAACGGACTCGGATTTCGCCAACGCATAGCTCAGGCCTTGCTCTTCAACCTTGAAGAGGCCGCTGAGGTTAAGATCAAACGCCGCACGGTAGTGAATGACCACTTCATAGTCGCCGGCGTCTAACGCCATCGGGAAAGTGATTTTAGCCACACCACTGGCAAGTACCTGTTCATAAGTGGCGACGAAACTCTCATTGTTTGCTAAGAGCTCAACACGCTCTACCTGAAGATTGTTGCCGTGTAACCAGAAGTGTTCTGAAGCACGATTAAGGCGAAACGATAAGGCCACCGTACCGTAAAACTCATCTTCGCGGGGATCTACGGTAAGATCGACCTCGTAGTAGAGTGGCTCCGAGAGATCACCTAAAAGACCAATGGGCGCTAGGCTATCGTCAATTGTGGGTTGATTGGAGCTGGGTTGCTGCGCATCACAGGCGCTGAGCACGAGGAATATCGCGGATAGTGATAGTATGCTTAGGAAACGCTTCATTGAGTGATCTCTCGTTGTAGAGTTTGTAGTCTGTAGCTGATGCTAATCTCAGTTACCGAAGATACCTAACCGCTTTTTGAGCTTGGGGCACTTCGTAACCGTTTCGTCGTGACGCCTACATAAGGGCATCATTGTTTAGGGGTTAAAGACGACGCAATAGCCCCAATGTTTTCGTCATACTGACCAATTCGAATTGACCGGAATTGAGCGCCAGTTGATAGATATTGTAAGGGGCTTGCCCGCCATCTTCGGGATTCGGGAAGATGTCGTGAATAGCCAGTAAACCGCCTGTGCGAATAAAGGGTGTCCAACAGCGGTAGTCATCGAGTGCAGCCTGTTCACTGTGGCCGCCATCAATGAATAGCATGCCTAATGGGGTTGCCCAGTGTTTTGCAGCTACTTTAGTGGCTGCAACGATGGGAATCACAATATCCTGTAACTTTGCGCGATCAACGGTTCGGCGAAACAGTTTAAAGGTGTCAACGGCACTAATATCAGGGTCGTAAACCTCACTGTCAAAATACGCTTCGCCAAATTGGTGTTCCTCACTGCCGCGATGGTGATCCACCGCATAGATGACATTGTTGGAATGCTTAGCAGCGGTGCCTAGGTAGACGGTTGATTTACCACAATAGCTGCCAATCTCCATAACTGGACCAAGGTCCGCCACACTCATCGCAGCGCTCAACAATGCTTGTCCTTCTAGAGGGTCTAAAAAACCCTTTACCGAATCGATATCAAGTGGAAGTGAAGGTAGGGTCACAGTGTCTCCGGATTAGCTAAGGATTGGATGAGTTTGTTCACTTCTAAATCGAGTGTATGCTCAATAGGAGGTGAAAATTGGCTGACAATTCGCAGTGAAGGGTGTTCGCGATAGGTAAGGCCATTGGGTAGGTTAACCCCTGTCTGTTGGCCAAAGATAATATCGCCGGGCTGGCCCGATTTAAGTAGCATTCCCGTATTGCGATTCAATTGTGCACGACGGTGATTATTTATCAGCGAGCCATTTAAGTTTAGTGATGGTGCATCCTGGACAGCAATACGACGGTTGATAGACACGCCTTGCTCGGCGGCCCAGTGATTAGTGAGGCGTTTTAACATCAATGCAGCAGTGGTGGCGCGTTGTGAATGATCTGCCGAAAAGAATAAACCGCGTAACACCGGGCCCTGCGCCAAATAGAGTTGGCCTCCCAACGAGTCGAAGAGCGCCTCCACCTGATTTTGCAGCTCACCGTAGAGGTTATTGATGGTGTGAGTGCTCAGCTGATCAGCGAGCCCTGGTAGGTCACCTAACTCCAAGGTTACTAAGGTTCCGGAGTCCGGTTCCACCGTTAGTTTCGGTTGCTGTCGGATGGTCGAGAAATATCCAGCGACGCTGAGCGCAACCATCACTGCGGAAATAATGAGTAGTGATAGGATGGAGATCACTTTAGTCGCTGGTTTCACGTAAAGCGTCACCTGTCCATACTCATCGCCGGAAATGATAACTGGGCTAGCAACGGGAATGCCGTCTAGGTCACCGCTGGCACTTACCACTTCGAGCGCTGAATTGATGAAGCTGGCGCCGGCGATTTTTTCGAGCTGTTCATAGCTAGCGAGGGTAGCATTCAACGCTAATTCGTCATCGGCCAAGATGGCTTCGGTGCTATCGATGGCTAAGCGTTGCGAAAGCCCCTCGCCAAAGCGAAGATCTATCTGATGCTGTTGGGCACTAAAGAGTCCATAGAGTGTGGGCAACGCAATGAGTATTGCGGCCGAACCAAGCAGTAGGAAACGCAGCGCTAGTCGATCAATTTTTAACACGGGAATTACCTTCGTCTGAAACGCGGTTCTAGTTTACAAAGATTGACCGCAGATTGGCAGTATTCATTTTTTTGGTATTGTTGCCAATACAAACGTTAGTGAATCACAATTTGTATAATCCTTCACACACTAATTTAACCCGTTCAATGAGTAAATGGAGTTGCTATGCAGCGTTTGGTTTCAGTTTTTGCCTCCTCGTTTAGCACCGTGGAAATTGCCGAGTACAGTCAAGTCTTGGCCGCCGCCCCTGAGATCTCAACGCAAGCGGATGGCAGTCAGCTGGCGCAGTGGCGAACCGCAACGGTGATGGGGCAGGAGACGCTCAAGCAGATCAAGCCTGAGGCCGATATCTTCATGTTCGCGAACCAGGATTTGCTCCAGCTTGCCTGTTTTGATATGGATTCAACACTCATTCAAGCGGAAGTTATTGACGAGTTGGCGGCCGAGCTAGGTATCAAGGATCAGGTAGCGGCTATTACCGAGCGGGCAATGCGCGGTGAGTTGGACTTTAAAGCCAGCTTTCGCGAACGCCTAGCGCTGCTTAACGGGTTACCATCGGATAAGTTGGGGGGTATTTTCAATCGTATCCAGATTATGCCTGGTGCTGACACATTGATAGCAACGTTGCGCTCCCAGGGCGTCAAAACCGTTATTCTCAGTGGCGGCTTTGAACTCTTTGCTACGCGTCTGGCGGCAAAGTTGGGCATTGATGAAGTCTATTCGAATGTCTTAGATATTGTTGACGGTAAGCTTACCGGGCTAGCCGTTGAGCCGATTGTTGATGCGGAATTTAAAGCACAGCAGTTAACACAGATGGCCGAGGAAATGGATCTGGCGAGTAGCCAAGTTTTAGCCGTGGGCGATGGCGCTAATGACCTCCCGATGTTAGCGGCCGCTGGGATTGGTATTGCCTTCAAAGCTAAGCCGAAGGTTCAGGAACTGGCGCCGCTTACGCTCAATTATGGTGGCCTAGACGGCATCGCCAAAGCGCTCTACGGGAGTGTCTAGAATAGGCTTAACTCACTAAATTCTTATTTTCCTATAGAAAGTGTTATTGAAGTAGTGCAGAACAACCTCAGTTCGGTTTAAACTGGTTCAACGCATTAATTTACGCTCGTAAAATAAGGAACAAGATGAGTGAGTTAACTCTTTCGAATGATGGTATTGAACGCGTACCGCTAAAGGATTACACCGAAAAAGCCTATCTCGATTACTCCATGTACGTCATCCTGGACCGCGCCTTGCCTAATATCGGCGACGGTCTGAAGCCCGTTCAACGACGCATCATTTATGCCATGAGCGAACTGGGCTTACGCAACTCGGCTAAGCCTAAGAAGTCCGCCCGTACGGTGGGTGACGTGATTGGTAAGTTTCATCCCCACGGTGACTCTGCGGCCTATGAGGCGATGGTACTCATGGCTCAGGACTTCTCCTACCGTTATCCCACCGTAGACGGTCAGGGTAACTGGGGTTCTCCGGATGATCCGAAGAGTTTCGCGGCAATGCGATACACCGAGGCTAAATTAGCCAAGTATGCGAATGTCTTACTGAGTGAGCTTGGACAGGGTACGGCTGACTGGATTGATAACTTCGACGGCACCATGAAAGAGCCGTTGGTACTGCCAGCGCGCCTACCGAACATCCTCCTCAACGGCGGTACGGGTATTGCAGTGGGTATGGCCACCGATATCCCGCCGCATAATATTCGTGAGATTGTCGCCGCGGCCATCGCCTGTTTAGAGCGTAGCTCAACCAGCCTCGACGAGATTCTCGAGCACGTTAAGGGCCCAGATTACCCAACTGACGCCGAGATCATTACGCCCAAGGCCGAACTGCATAAACTCTATAAAACTGGGCGCGGAAGCGTTCGTATGCGTGCGGTCTGGCAGGAGGAGCAGGGTGAAATTGTTATCACCGCGCTACCTCATCAGACCTCAGGCGCCAAGGTACTTGAGCAAATTGCCGCACAGATGCAGGCGAAGAAGTTGCCGATGGTTTCGGATCTGAAAGATGAGTCGGATCATGTCAACCCAACACGATTTGTAATTGTTCCACGCTCCAACCGGGTGGACGTAGATCAGCTGATGAATCACCTTTTCGCGACCACCGATCTTGAGAAGAGCTATCGGGTGAACTTCAACATGATTGGTAATGACGGTCGTCCGGGGGTTAAGTCCCTCGATCAGATTATCAAGGAGTGGTTGCACTTCCGCGTTGAAACTGTTCGCAAGCGCCTTAATTATCGTCTTGAAAAGGTACTTGCTCGCTTACATATCCTCGATGGCTTAATGGTTGCCTTTCTCAATATTGATGAAGTGATTGCCATTATTCGTGAAGAGGATAAACCGAAGCCGGTGTTGATGGAGCGCTTCGGTATTTCGGATATTCAAGCAGAGGCCATTCTAGAATTAAAACTTCGTCATTTAGCTAAGTTAGAAGAAGTTAAAATCCGTGGCGAACAGAATGAGTTAAACGAAGAACGGAAGAAGCTTGAACTATTGCTGTCTTCAGAGCGTCGTCTTAAAACTCTGGTTAAAAATGAGCTGCAAGAAGCCGCCGATGAGTTTGGTGATGAGCGTCGCTCGCCAATCATTGAGCGTGCCGAAGCGCAGGCACTGTCTGAAATGGATTTGGTGAGTGTTGAGAACACCACCGTTGTACTGTCACAAATGGGCTGGATTCGCGCAGCGAGAGGTCATGAGGTTGATCCAAGCTCCTTGAACTATAAGTCTGGAGACCGATTTAAGCTCGCGGCTAAAGGTCGCACCAACGAGTCCGTTTACCTCCTGGATTCTACCGGCAGATCCTATGTGTTCCCAGCTCATGGCTTGCCATCAGCGCGAGGGCAGGGTGAACCAGTAACCGGCAAAGTTAACCCTCCATCAGGAGCCAATTTTGAGGGGCTACTGTTAGGCAAGGGAAGCGAGCGTCTGCTGCTGGCATCCGATGCGGGGTATGGTTTTGTCACTCAAATCGATAATTTGAGCTCCCGAAATAAGGCAGGTAAAGCCATCATTAGTCTTCCCAAGGGCTCGCAGGTGCTACCGCCAATTGTGCTACCCGAAGGCGAACAGCTATGGGTTGCGGCAATCAGTAACGAGGGCCGTATGCTGGTATTCCCATTGAGCGAACTCCCGGTGCTGGGCAAAGGCAAGGGTAATAAGATTATCAATATCTCTGCGGTTCGGGCTGCTACCAGGGAAGAGTTAATGCTTTCCGCGGCGGTCTTCCGAGAAGATCAGCGGGTTGTGATTACTTCGGGTAAACGCCATGTAAGCTTTAAGTTCAGCGAGCTTGAGCATTACTTTGGTGAGCGAGGTAGACGCGGTCATAAACTGCCTCGTGGCTTCCAGAATGTAGATTCGGTGGAGATTGTTGAGGGTTGAGATGTCTCGCCCTTGATTAAAATTCGCTACTCGGTGTCGCCGATTGCCCGTTTAAGAGTAAACGGGCGACGGCATCACTCATTTCCTCAATTTGTTTATGATCCACATACACGCCATCAATCAATAATCGCGCTAAGCCATGGAGCATTCCCCAGCTTACCTGAGCAAGTTGTAGGCTTGGTATCGAAGCTTCAATGGCACCCAAATCCTGCCAACGTTTGATTAATATCACGTAGTTTTGAAAGGTTGCACGGGAAATTTCAGTGAGGCTCTCACTGGGCTCGCCGCTTTTCCAAATGGGTTTGCCAAACATTAAATTATAATGCGCGGGTCGCTCCGTAGCGCCAGAGAGGTACTGTTTGGCGAACGCTTTAATCTGCGTTTTGATAGGAGCTTGATCATCAAGCACATGGGTTAGCTGTTTTCCCCAATGACTAAACTGTGCTTCGGTAATGGCAGAAAGTAGCGCGTTCTTGTCACGAAAATGGTGATAGAGAGCGGTTCTCGACACGCCAACGTTATCCGCTAGCTTGCGGACTGACAGCGCATCAATACCGTCCGTCTCAATAATCCGATCTGCTTCGTCTAATAATGCCTGTCGCAAGTTGCCGTGATGGTAAACGCTAGCCATAATTCATATCACCTAGTTTAATCTTGACACTGTCAACATAGAGGCATAAGGTTCAACTGTAAAGTGATTTTTTAGAGGCGCACAACTATGTCGAATGCACATTTTCCCCATGTACTAGCTCCATTGGACCTAGGTTTCACCCAGCTACGTAATCGTGTATTGATGGGTTCAATGCACACCGGGTTGGAAGAGGCACCCAATGGGTTTGAACGCATGGCTGCTTTCTATGCGGAACGCGCAGAGGGCGGTGTAGGGCTTATTGTCACCGGTGGTATTGGTCCCAATAAACGTGCAGCCACAGCCGCTCATGCAGCGTGTATGGAAAACCAGCAAGATGTTGATAATCACCGAATTATCACCAGTGCGGTGCACAAAGCCGGTGGTAAAATTGCGATGCAGATTCTCCACACGGGTAGATACGCCTTTAATGAATCACCATTAGCGCCTTCAGCCATCCAGGCGCCGATTAACCCGTTCATGCCCCACGAGGTCACTACAGAAGAGATTGAGGAAGAAATTCAGTCCTTCGTCAAGGCAACGGTATTGGCTAAGGAAGCTGGTTATGACGGTGTTGAGATCATGGGCTCAGAGGGTTATTTTCTGAACCAGTTTATTGCGGCACGCACTAATCAACGCACCGATGAGTGGGGTGGTAGCTATGAAAAACGTATTCGCCTGCCGATTGAAGTTGTTCGTCGTTGTCGCGAAGCGGTAGGTGAAGAATTTATTCTTATCTATCGTCTATCCATGCTCGATTTAGTGGAAGGCGGGTCCACCAAAGATGAAATTGTGCAGTTAGGTAAAGCAGTAGAAGTGGCTGGCGCTACGATTATCAATACCGGTATCGGCTGGCACGAAGCGCGAATCCCTACTATTGCTACCAAGGTGCCGCGCGCAGCGTTCACCTGGGTCACCGCGGAATTCAAGAAAGAACTCTCAGTACCGGTAGTCACTTCCAACCGTATTAATACGCCGGAAGTCGCCGAGGAAGTATTGGCTGAAGGTCATGCCGATATGGTCTCCATGGCCCGCCCATTCCTTGCCGATTCACACTTTGTTGTTAAAGCAGAACAGAATCGATCCGATGAAATTAATACCTGTATTGGTTGTAACCAGGCCTGTCTAGATCACGTTTTCGAGCTCAAGGAAGCTAGCTGTCTTGTTAACCCTCGAGCCTGTCATGAAACGGAGTTGGTCATTGAAGCCACTACCAGTGCGAAGCGTATCGCGGTTGTGGGCGCAGGGCCTGCAGGTTTGGCCTTCGCAACCACTGCGGCCTCACGCGGACATTCCGTTGATCTGTTCGATGTAGCCGAAGAAATTGGCGGTCAGTTCAATATCGCCAAACGTATTCCTGGTAAGGAAGAGTTCTATGAAACCATTCGTTACTTCGGTAAGCAGATAGAACTCACTGGTGTGAACCTTCACCTTGGCACGTTCATTACCGGTGACGAGCTACGTGAGGCGAATTACGATGAGATTGTTTTGGCTACCGGTATTCTGCCACGTACGCCACCCATTGAAGGAATCGATCACCCTAAAGTACTGAGCTACATTGATGTGATGTCCGGTGCCGAAGTAGGCAAGTCGGTAGCCGTGATTGGTGCTGGCGGTATTGGTTTCGATATCAGTGAGTACTTAGCACACGAAGGTCAGGCAACTAGCCAAGACATCGCTGCTTTTATGAATGAGTGGGGCGTTGATATGACCATGGAAGCGCGTGGTGGTATTGAAAACGTTGTCGCAGATCACACCCCGTCTCCTCGGGAAATTTGGCTTCTGCAACGTAAGACTTCAAAGGTGGGCAAGCACTTGGGTAAAACCACTGGTTGGATTCATCGTACTGGCCTCCAAAAGAAAGGTATTCAAATGGTGCCAGGGTGTGAGTACACCAAGATCGATGACGCAGGACTTCATGTCCTCGTGAATGGCGAAACCAAGGTTTTGGCCGTGGATAACATCATTATTTGTGCCGGCCAAGAACCGAATAATCTGTTAATAGATCCGTTAGCAGGGTTGAGTGTTCATAAGATTGGCGGTGCAGATGTGGCGTCTGAATTGGATGCCAAGCGCGCTATTGATCAAGGTACACGCTTAGCCGCTCAGCTTTAACGTTCGTTAGGCTTGGAGTTCATCGTGAAGGGTTTGTGCTTTACGGTGAGCTTCCAGCGCATTGAGTAACGCTTGTTTCTCGTGGTAGTCGTAGGATTTCCAATGTCTACCATCCAGCGCTCCCGCCAAAGCCCAGAGTAAGTTCTCGGTGGGTTTTCTCTCAGCATGAAACCAAATTCGATGATAGGCCTGTACTGCGCCCAACTGACGCAAATCATGGGCAGTCACAATATCAACGCGCTCTAATTCATGAGCACTGTAGGCGCCAATATTTGGCAAATCGATAAGGCGATGGTCCGTCATTTTACTAATTGCCTAAGCTACGTTTAACTGAATATAACAACAGATTCCAGCTTTCGCAAAGAAATTGAATGAAAAATGACTGATCAGTTCAGGGTTTTCCTCGAAGTTAGCTTTGATTTGTGACGTATTAGTGGGTTTTTTTTAGATTTTTCTTCAGTAGTTAACTTTGAACTATATTGCACTAGGCAATGGCTAACGGATGGCTGCGCAGCTAAAATTCAAGTTGGAAGGTAACGGGCCCGTCATTCAGAAGCGACACTTTCATGTCCGCGGCAAATTGACCGGTGGCTACCTGAATCCCTCGGCTCTGAATAGCTTGCGTCAAAGCCAAATAGAGTGCCTCCGCAAGTTCCGGTGAGGCAGCCGACGAAAAGCTGGGGCGCAAACCTCTTTTGGTATCGGCGGCCAAAGTGAACTGCGAGACAACCAGTATACCGCCGTTAATATCACTCACGCTTAAATTCATTTTACCGTTCTCATCGGAGAACACGCGATACTTACTAAGCCGATCGGCTGCACGCTGCACTGTCTCTTCGGTGTCGTGGGCTTCCACGCCAACGAGCGCCAACAATCCGGTACCGATCTCACCAACCACCGCCCCGTCAACCTTAACCGAGGCTTCAGTAACACGCTGAATCAAAACCTTCATTTATAATCGCTCTTCGCCAATTATTTTGAAACTGGATTTACCTTCATCGGAGAGCGATTCAGCAAGCGCCTTCAACCATTCTTCGCCCTCTTGAACTAGCGAATAGGTAGGATTGATAATCAACATACCAGAGCCATACATTCCTCTCTCTCCCTCGGGATCACGAACGGATATTTCGCTCCTAATCATAGGTGGTAGGCCAGCTTGACTGAGTTCATCAATCATCTTTAGGTGATTATTGGCGGGAAGTAGGGGATACCAAACAACGCAAACCGCTTTCTGCCATCTGCGATAGGCACCTTTCACGCATTTCGCTACCCACTGATACTCTTCCTTTTGCTCATAGGAAGGGTCAATAAGAATCATGCCTCGAGGAGTTGGCGGAGGAAACAATCCCTTAATCATTTCGAACCCATCGCGCTCGTGAATATGGATAGGGTCAATATTCTTGAGCAGTTCACGAAGTTGCTCGAATTCGCCAGGATGCGCTTCGGCGAGATGGAGTTCGTCTTGGTCACGGAGTTGGTCCGCAACTAGCATCGGCGAGCCCGGGTAGGAATCACCCGCTCCCCCAGTGATATCGCGCACCAAATTTAAATACTTTGCAACGGCTTCGGGATGGTCATGGTCTGCGTTAAGGCGGTTAATTCCGTCTAGATACTCGCCGGTTTTATTGGCGTCAACACCGTCGAGGTCATACCAACCTCGTCCTGCATGGGTATCATAAAAGGTAATGGCAGAATTTTTACGTTGGAGATAACGAAAAACATCCAATAAAATGGTGTGCTTATGGACGTCGGCGAAATTGCCAGCGTGAAAACTGTGTTGGTAACTTAACATAGGACACTCTCGTAAGCGGAATACCGAGTATAACACTAGGCTTAGTTTTTGCGGATAGTTGAAACGGAGAAAAAGTTTGTCTGATAAGCAGCGCTTTGGTGGAATCGATCGCCTCTATGGAAGGGGTGTGACTGAGCTACTAGCGAAACAGCACGTCATTGTGGCCGGAATTGGCGGTGTAGGTACTTGGGCCGCCGAGGCATTAGCTCGTTCGGGCGTTGGTAAGTTGACGTTGATTGACCTAGATGAAGTGTGTGAAACCAATATCAATCGGCAGCTACATGCGCTAGAGAACACCATTGGCGAAAGCAAAATTGACTTAATGGCGGATCGAATTGCGTTGATTAATCCCGATTGTGAGGTGGAGTTGATTCACGATTTTATTACTCCCGATAACTTGGCCGACGTCATTGATCTGAATGCTGACCTGATGCTGGATGCGATTGATGCAGCGATGGTCAAGGCTGGTCTCATTGCCTATTGTAAGCGCAACAAACTGCCAGTTATTACCGTTGGCTCGGCGGGCGGAAAATCAGATCCTAGGCTCATTACCTCGGGAGACCTGAGTAAAACCGTCAATGACCCGCTGGCCGCCAAGGTACGTGGAACGTTGCGTAACCGCTTTAATTTCAGTCGTAATCTAAGCCGACGCTTTGGTGTAGAGTGTATTTACTCCACCGAGCAAATAGCCTATCCGAAGCCAGATGGCTCCGTGAACGGCAAAAAATATTTACCGGAGGGGATTACTAAGATGGACTGCAGCGAGGGATTTGGCGCATCAACCATGGTAACTGGAACCTTTGGCTTTATCGCTGCAAGCCGAGCGATTGAGAAGCTCATTGCGCGAGCATCTTTGGCCAAATAGCGTTGGCCTCGGGCTTAACTTTGTAGGGTGAAGTTAGCCAACTTGCCCCAGGCGAAAAAAAACACCGCTAACCAAACTAGCGGTGTTTTACTATGTCTTAACTGACACGTTGTAAACGCGTTTAGAAAAAGGCCTGAAGCCCTGTTTGCGCTCGGCCCATGATTAAGGCGTGCACATCATGAGTTCCCTCATAGGTGTTCACCGCTTCAAGGTTCATCGCGTGGCGAATGACATGGAACTCATCAGAAATCCCGTTACCGCCGTGCATATCACGAGCAGTACGAGCAATCTCCAAGGCTTTACCACAGGAGTTACGCTTCACCATGGAGATCATTGTAGGATCCCAATCACCCGTATCAATCAAGCGACCAACGCGAAGAGAGCCCTGCAGACCTAAGCTGATTTCCGTTTGCATATCGGCCAGCTTTTTCTGAATCAACTGCGTTTGCGCTAGCGGACGACCGAACTGAATGCGATCAAGCGTGTACTGGCGAGCGGCATGCCAGCAGAACTCTGCTGCACCTAATGCGCCCCAGCTAATACCATAGCGTGCACGGTTCAAACAGGAGAACGGGCCGGATAAGCCTTTGGCTTTAGGAAGCTGGTTTTCAGCGGGAACAAATACACGGTCCATGACAATCTCGCCCGTCACCGAGGCGCGAAGGCTAAATTTGCCTTCGATTTTAGGAGCCGAGAGGCCTTTCCAACCCTTTTCAAGAATAAAACCACGGACGTCGCCAGCTTCATCTTTCGCCCAAACAACGAATACATCCGCAACAGGCGAGTTAGTAATCCACATTTTAGCGCCGGTTAATTCGAAACCGCCATCAACCTTCTTGGCACGAGTTTTCATGCCGTTTGGATCCGAACCCACGTCGGGCTCGGTAAGACCGAAACAACCAATCCATTCGCCGCTAGCAAGTTTAGGAAGGTACTTCTCCTTCTGTGCTTCACTACCCCACTCATTAATGGGGTGCATAACCAACGAAGATTGAACCGAGAGCGCCGAGCGATAGCCCGAATCTACACGCTCAACTTCACGAGCAACCAAACCATAGGCAACGTAGTTCACACCGGCACAGCCATAACCTTGAATTGTTGAACCCAGCAAACCTAGCTCACCCATTTCACGCATGATAGCGGTATCGAAGGTTTCATGACGGTTTGCTTCAAGTACACGCGGCTGAAGATGATTTTGGGCGTAGTCACGCGCCGTGTCACGGACTAGGATCTCTTCTTCGCTCAACTGTTGATCTAGAAGTAGGATGTCGTCCCAATTCTGTAAAATGTGTTTACTACTCATAACGTGTCCTAAAGTCATTGTTCTTGTGTAGGGTGACAGATACCTAAACGGCTATTGCGCGGAGGCGATTCGTCTTAATCAGTAAATCTGAAGAAACGGCGCCTACTCTCAGTCTGTAAACCTTTTTAATACCCCTGATACTAACGTTGCTGGGTTATCAGTCAACGGCAAAGTTGAAGGATTCGGTTAAATTGCATAATTCAGTAATTAATTCGAAAAAAAACGGTGTAAACGGGTCGTCCTTAGCCACAATGAAGGACATTGGTAATAGCGATAAACTATAGGTCTAGTGGTAACTCTTTATTGGCGTATTGGCCGTGAGGAGTGGATAATATGCCAATCAACTGTTAATTGAGAGTCAGGAAGCTATGGAAACGTTTACTATTTTTGGCCGTAAAGGCTGTGGTTTTTGCGTACGCGCGAAGGAATTGTGTGAATTGCGCGGTTTCCCATTTCGCTATATCGATATTCATGAAGAAGGCATTACTAAGGCTGATCTAGAAAAAACAATTGGTAAACCAGTACTTACCGTTCCGCAGGTGTTTCATGGTGAGAACCACATCGGCGGTTTCACTGAGCTTGATGCCTACGTGAAAGACCAGGGGCTATAAGTCTCGTCCTATTGCAGGGTTAGATCTGCTCTAACCTTGCAGTAATGACCTGCAATTGTGTTGCTTTGATAGCGGCGCCTAGTTCAGGCCCAGTATAACCCTCTGCTATCAATGCTTGACTGTTCACCTTTTTTGCCTCAATGAGGCAATCCCTCAATCGCTCCGCTTTTTCATTCCACTGCGGCTGTAACACAACTTGATAGTCTAACCAGCGCTCTAGCTTAGTACTGTCCTTTAGTGCTCGGAAGTGTTGCGCGGCTGTCATAATTTGCTCTGGAAGTAGCTTCTCCGTGGCAAACACCTCGTTCATGGTAATCACATCCACAGCAAAGTCTCTAAACCGGTGGCTGGCACCCAGGGATTCGTGTGCGGTACTAATTTGCTGTTTATCAGCGCCTAGCAGCATAAAGGCCCATCGATATTCGGGTGTTTTTAGTTGCGCGGCTTTGGCTTTCAATGATTGCCAATTTATTCGTTCAGCGGCTGACCCGAAGCAGGGTACTAGGGCGCCAACACGATGTAAGACTTCAAAAAACACGGTTGGATTTCGCTCACCCAGTGCCTTCTCTGTCTCTCCCCAAATACGCTCTTTGCTAAGCGTCTGCAGCTCACCCGAGGCGGAAATCTTTGCGAGCAGTGACTCGGTTTCAGCGGCGATGGTGAAACCTAAGTGGTGGTATCTAGCGGCGAATCTCGCAACGCGAAGTACCCGCAGAGGATCCTCGATAAAGGCATCGGAGACATGCCTTAAGATACGCTTATCAATGTCGTCTACGCCGCCATACGGGTCAATGAGCTGCCCATCATGATCTTCGGCCATCGCATTAATGCTAAGGTCTCTGCGGCTAAGGTCTTCTTCTAAGGTTACCGAGGGAGAAGTGTTAAAGATAAAACCGTGATAACCCACACCGTCCTTTTTCTCGGTTCTGGCGAGGGCATATTCTTCCTTAGTTTCGGGGTGAAGAAAGACGGGGAAATCTCTGCCTACCGGCGTAAATCCCTGCGCTAACATCTGCTCTGGAGAAGTGCCGGTTACCACCCAGTCCCGTTCGTGGAATGGGTAGTTTAGTAGTTGATCGCGGACGGCGCCGCCAACCAAATAGGTAGGCATAGGGAATCACTCAGGTTTCAGTTAGTGGCTTAGTCTAAGCCATTGCTTGCGTGCTAACAATCCGATTTAATCTGAAGAAAAATCACTTTGTTCACATTCGAGCTAAAACTCGGTCACATTCTACCACCGAGTTTACTGCTAATCTTAGCAACCTCAGTAGAGGTATTAATTGATGAATTTCTCCAGCATTTCGCCACGCTTTGTTGAGTGTAGTGAGGGAGCTCTCCTAAGAACGCGAGAATTGATCGACTCGATTGGTAGTCGACGGTGTTTTATTCTGACCGATAAGACGGCGGTCGCCATGGGCTATCATAAGCAGTTGGCAGATCATCTCGCTCTGGCAGGTGTTTACGCTGATAGCTTAACGGTGAATCCTAATGAAAGTGTCAACCAGTCACTTGAAGCAGTAAAGCAATCGTTTCTCGCTGCAAGGGCAGACCTGCTAATCGCCTTTGGGTCGTCTCAAATATTGGTTCGCGCCAAGATAGCCAGGCACCTTATGTACTATCGAGGTGAGTGTGCCGACATCGCCAAACCGAACGAAGTGTCCGGCAGCCGGGTACCCCTGTTACTCATTCCTTCAACGCCGTCAGCGGCGATCGAAATTGCTAAGCCTAGCGTATTAAATACCGAAGCAGGCTTGCTTGAGTTTCAAGGTCATGGGTTGATGCCTACTGCGGTCCTTATCGATTCAAAGCTATTCGCTAACTTGAGTAGGAGGAAGTTACTGGAGTCTGGCGTGGCGGCACTCGCGTTAGCGATTGAAGCCTTTCTCTCCCGCCGTTCCTCACTCGTCAGTGATTTGTACGCCATGGAAGCGATTGTATGTCTTTACGATTTGCTGAAACGATATGCCCATCAGGATCCAGTGAGCTTGAATAGCCAAGAGTGCTTACAGTTCCTTAATAGCTGTTATTGGTCTGGCTTGGCTATTACCAACTCATCACCCGCGCTGCTCACGGGTATGAGCACGGCATTGGTTAAGCAGTTTAATTTGGGCTTTGGCTGGAGTGTTGGGACGCTGCTACCTGGTGTTTTACAATTCAGCTTAAGTAGTGCCACAGGGAGAATGGCTAGGCTGTGTGAAGCGACAGGGATAGCCGTTGCTGGAGAAGCCAGTAATTGCAGCGCAATGCGTTTCGTTCAAGCGATTAGTAGTTTGGTTGATGCGGTGTCGTTACCGAGTTTGGCAGAACAGAGTTTGGATCGAACAGAGGTACTGTCTCTGTCCTCGCGCTTAACTCAGGTGGCTCAGCATTCAGGGTTTCTGGCTAATCACCCTCGTCTCGCAACGAATGCAGAGTTAACGAATATTTATCGTTCGCTGTCTTAAACTGACACGTCGTATCGATGCCGCGCAGACGCAGCATCGACCATCAACGGCCCCGTGTAACTAGCTAGCCGAGAAGTGAAAGAATTCCAGCCAAGATTCCTAAGGTCAAACCAACGATTAATGATACAGCGAGTATCAATAGTACGGTAATAATAATTACCCCTAGGCCTTTCCAAGCAGAGAACTCATTCACTTCGCCGATCATCATGCAGAGGATCACTAGCTGCCAGATGCCAAAGAACACCGTTACCAGCGATACCAGTAGGGTGATCGCATCCATATCGGTGGATTTTGTGACAAAGGTGTAGCAAATCAGAATGATAATTCCCGATACTAGCGACGGAATGTTTCCCCAAGCTGCAACAGTTCGCAGGTTTCTAGCCGGAGCATTTCCGCCCAACCATTTACTCACTACGGAATATAACCAACCGGTGAGGTATAACACTGCGACGAAGATGATCGCGCCGCCGATGGCGCCGCCAATTTTCATGGCCATTTGGTTGTCGGTGACTTCACCCATAACCACTAGCTCGGTAACGCTCTGAAGTCCAGCTATAGCGCCAATTGCAATGGCTAGAATAATTACCATGTAGCTCGGGTCAGTATCGACCAATTTACGAATGGTAGCGCGAGGCTGAGTCCAGAGGGAAAGCCACGGATTGAAGGTGTCACTCATTGAATAATTCCTTTACTTCAGGTGATTGAAGCAACAACTATACGGAATGTTGTAGAGGTAGACAATTGTTCGTCGAGCTGCGTCCTGTGAGCTTGGATTTCATTATTTAGGTGTCTGGGTTAGACTTTCAATAATAAGCTAATTTGGGATAGATACTGTGAAGCGCGAAAAATCGGCCTTTTTAAAGTGGTTTTCGATGAGCCGTCATCAGCGTAAGCGTGGCGGCGAAAAACTAGCTAAGCACTTCAATGAAACCGATATCGCCGCGCTGAAGGACCGAATCATTGAAGGAGCATCTCCCAGTTATACGCATGGTGCCGATAAAGACTTATTAGCTCACTTAGACAATCTTAAACGAGAATTCATTGGCCAAAGCGAACTGTGTTATCGTCACGCCCAGCTAATTGTCCTCATTCGCCGAGAAGTCGACTTGCCCGTTAATCTCAAGCACTTCTTTCGACTCTGGTTGGAGGAGGCTGATTACCTCGTCATGAATCTCAATACTCGGTGGCTAGTCTCCGCAGCAGATACCTTTGCTGATTTTAGTGAGGATCCCGTTGAACAGGCTTATGCACTTGCTACAGCAGGGCTGGTTAACGCCGTTAAGTTGGCTGAGACAGAGCGATGGTTAAGAGCCATCGATGAGCCATTACCTACCGCCGAGAACCTTGATATGGGCGCTAAACGCGTAGCACTGTGGGATGGGACGTCGGCATTTGCCGTAGGTACCGACGACACCTTGAGAAACTTTCACTGGCGTATACAACGCGTGTGCAAGAAGACGATCCCGCAGCCGGCATGTTTAACCATCTACCACCGTGTTTTTCAACGCCTCAGCGAGCACGATAGTGTTTTCAAACGTTTTCGAGATGCTCATACGCGGCCACGGACTCAGTGGTGGTAGCAATGAAAATAACCGTTATTAACCTACCTAGTGCTACGGATCGCCGACAGTTCCAACTGCAACAGGCAGCTAGCCTAGGTCTTGAATTGAACTTCAAAGACGCGGTCCATAGCGATCAGGTACCCACTGAAGTTGCCGAGACACTATCAATGCAGTGGGAGCGGAAGATGAGTCCTACCGAAGTGGCCTGTTATCTCAGTCACTTTCAGCTTTGGGAGCAGGTAGCTTCGGATGACAGGCCCCATCTTATTCTTGAAGATGACGCGCTACTTTCGGCTCAGCTACCTTTATTCCTGAGCGAAGTAGAACAATTAGTTGATATTGATCACATTTCCCTTGAAGTGAGAGGGCGAAAGAAGCTAATTGGCGATAAAGTGATCTACACTGTAGCGGATACTGAATTGAGAAGGTTGTATTTGGACCGAACGGGTGCGGCCGCATATATCCTCTGGCCTTCCGGCGCTAAAAAATTGGCGCAGCTACATCGAATCAAAGGTGCAGCGCTAGCCGATGCGCAAATATGTAGAGCGCACCAGCTCTCGAGTTACCAAGCAGAGCCGCCGTTATGTATTCAGCTGGATTGCTGTGAGTACTATGGGATTCAATCCCCTGTAGTCACGCAGTCGACAATCTTGAATACCCGTAGAGAGGTTGAGGATAATGTCGGCAAATGGCGTTTTAAGGTTCGTCGGATCCTTTCGCAATTACGAATGGCGCGACGTCAATTGATTTACTCTACACTAGCTACGCGCCGACAATTAAGTCTTCGCGTCAAGGATTTTAACCCATGAATAAACATGTTTTGCTAGCCATACTTACGTTGCGCGGTGGTGGCGCCGAACGCAATGTAATTAGCTTGGCGAAACTGCTGGTGGATTCGGGTCATCATGTTGATATCGTGGTGTTTAAAAATCAGATTGAGCATGACATACCGCCCGGGATTACCGTTCACTACTTCCCTTATGATAATTATCGTTCTATCCCTCGCTTTATGCGAGGCACTTGGGTTGCGAAGCGATTCGATCGCTGGGTTAAACGGTTTATCGGGCAGCCAGACCTCATATTGTCGAATTTATTTCCCGTCGACTTTGTCTTATCGCGAAGTAAATTAGCGAATGTATATCTAACGCTTCACGCCGCATTGAGTGATGAAGTGAAGACAACGCTGCAGGCTTGGGACCTTCAGGAAGTAATCAAGGTCTACCGCAGTAAGCCGGTAGTGGCTAATAGCGCGGCAATTATTGAAGATTTTACCCGCTTTACGGATTCAAAGTTTCAGGCTGCAGTGGTGCCGCTGCCACTCATTACCGAGGATGTTGAGCTTAAGTCTCAGGCTTTTAATCCAGGAGTAGAGCGTTACCTTGTGACGGTTGGTCGCTTCGAACAGAGCAAACATCTTGACCACCTGATAGCAGCTTATGTGAAAAGTGGCATCAGCGAAAAATTGGTCATTGTAGGGTCTGGAAAGGAAGAGGCTGCTATTCGCCAGCAGATTAAAACTACTGGTCGGGGAACGGATATTATTCTGACAGGTTTTATTTCGAACCCATATCCATTCATTCGCCATGCTTTGGGTTTCGTGTTGTGCGCTGAAAACGAGTCTCAAGGGTTAGTTATATTGGAAAGTGCGTTACTTAATACCGCATTCGTTGCGCAGGATTCCGGTCTGGCTCCTAAGGGCTTACTAGCCGATCATCAACGCGTTCCGTTGGGCGATGAAGCTGCGCTCGCAGCAAAGCTGGCAGCGATGGTGTCATCCCCCGATGATTTTTTGGTTCCAGCCATTGAATTTGTGACCTCTGAGCAAATTGTCAGCGCTCACCTGAACCTCATCAGATAAACAAATTGCCTATCTGAACTTCGAAGTCTCTAGTCTTGTTCTTGAGCCATCCATGAGTTGCCCGCGAGGCAACATAGGAAGCCCGACAGCAGATTGACTAATTATCGAGCTTTAAGCGGGCAATCCCAAACAATGCTTAATGACTTCAGCATATCAATTTCTGCCTGGGTGGAGATATCGTCGGCCTGTGAGAGCCGTTCAAGCAAGTTAAGAAGGTTGCGCTTGATCAGTGGGGTGGCACAATTGATACGTTCAATAGCGTGGAGAAAATGGCTGAACTCAACGGGTGTGGCTTCACGTTTAGCGATGTCAAAACCAAGGGTTTCAGTGCACAGTGAGGCAATTTCATTCTCTAATTGAATAGATGTCTCTCCTAGCGTAAAGAAGCTCCAAATCACTAAGCTTAACGGCCCCTTTAAGCGTTTCATCGAGCGTATCGATGGGCGGTGAGGTGGCTCCTGCTGTAAGTAGTGCTCCACCAATACGGCCAAACACCATTGGAAAGCCTGAGGTTGTTGAGCCTGCTCCATAAGAAGGTGGAGTTGACTGCGTAATTTTTGCTGCTGTGCGGCCGGTAACTGTTTAAGCGTGGGTAAGGTAATCTCGGTCAATGCTAAGAGCGATGCTGGACCGGTACTTTGCAGGCTATTTGTCAGCTCGTTGAGACAGCTTAAGGCGCTCTGATCTAGGCCTTTAGTTAGTGCCTCGGGCTGAGTTACCATGCCGCCATGAGTTACAGCGGCTCTTTGCATCACAATGGCTGGAATGAGCAGTGCTGCGAGAGACGGACTATGGGCGGCAGTTAACAGGGCTGGAGAGAGTGCTGCAAGGCGCTGATGCGCTTCCCCCAATAGCGACGAGCTAGCTATCTTACCGTCGGACTGGGTTGTGTGAGCAGCGGGGGTAACCAGCTTGGCCGCGAGTGAATCCTGCAACGCATCAAGTTGAAAGCCCAATCTAGCTACCCTATCTGCCAAAGGAGGATGAGTGCCCCTGCCGCTCCACGAACCCAGTGGGCGATAGAAAAAAATGTGTGCCATACCACTCGTATTCTGGTGGAGGACGCGCCCACCGGTACGATGCTGAGAAATCTTTGTTAGTGCGGTAGCGAGCGCTTCCGGATAGCGAGTAAATTCGATGGCGGTCGCATCCGCGAGGTACTCACGCTGTCGATTAACCGCAAGTTTTATCAGCTTGGCAAAATAAGCGCCAATACTGCCGAATAGAAAGAGCACGCCCCCGATAACGGCAATGATCAAAGTGCCTTTACCCTGATTGGCGGAGCGTCTTCTTGATCTCGAACCGCCGACTACTGACATAGCATGAAGGCCCACGAGGGCAATGAATTCTATCCCGAAAAGTAGTGACATCATCTGGAAATTAATACGGATGTCTCGATTCACAATATGACCAAACTCGTGCGCGACAACGGCCTGGAGTTCGTCTCTATCTAGGGTGTCAATGGCTCCCTGGGTCAAAGCGATGACGGCGTTGCTTGGCGTGCTACCCGCCGCAAAAGCATTAATACCCTGCTCGTTTTTGAGAATAAACAGACTAGGGGCAGGCGTGGTGGCTGCCACGGCCATTTCCTCAACAATGTTGACAGCCTGCACGTAGCGGTGACCTTCGCTAATATCGACGAGCTGACCACCCAGTTCCTGAGCAACGATCATTCCACCGCGACGAAGCGCTAACCAGCGGTAGAGCGAAGCGCCGGCAATGGTGAGCAAAATAGCGCCATCAGCCCACCAGTAGATTGCGAGAGATGGCGTTGAGATACTCTCGTCATCGAGGAAGCTTGCTAAACCGTAGAAGGCTAAGTGCGTAGCGCTAACTAATGCTAGCACTGCTAGCGCGAATAGGCAGAGTAGCAATCTTGATTGCTTGCGGCTGCGGTCCTGCTCGTCAAAAAACTGCATAGTTAGACTTAGAAGCTGACTTTCGGAGCAACCTGAATCTGCGCGCTATCTTCAAATTCTAACCAGACGGCATTTTGCACATGACCGAAGAAACCGGCTACGAAGTTGTTGGGAAACGACTGTTTGTAGGTATTGTAGCTGTTTACATCGTCGTTATAGGCTTGGCGAGCAAAGGCGATTCGGTTTTCCGTTGAGCTTAGTTCTTCAGTCAATCGTGCTACCGTTTGATCTGCCTTGAGTTCAGGGTAGGCCTCAATCGTTACCGATAGCTTATCCATTGCTGCCATTAAGCCACCTTCAGCGGACGCTAGCTGCCCCATCTGCATGCCCGATGGATTTGAAGCCATGGCCTTGAGTGCAGAGGCGGCACTGTTTCTTGCGGTGATTACTGCTTCAAGTGTTTCTGACTCATGCGAAAGATAGGCTTTGGTTGATTCTACAAGATTAGGGATCAAATCGTAGCGACGCTTGAGTTGAACCTCAATTTGCGCAAAGGCGTTTAATAAACGATTCTTTAGTTTTACGAGCTGGTTGAAAATACCCACTACGTAGAACACTATGGCGGCTAAAATAATTAGGCCGATGATGGTTGAAATTTCCATATTGCAGCTCCTTGTTAATTTTATTTAACTTATATATGCTTTTTTAATCTAATGTGAGGAATATGTCAAGTTGAAATCCAGCTCAAAGAGTCGTGCTAAGGAATTTTCTGAACACATACAACCCAGTCGGGTATTCCTACCTCACGAAGGTACAGGCCTAATTGTGGACTTTTTAGCGCAACGATTTCCGAACGTCAGTCGCCTAGAGTGGCTTGATCGTATTGCCCGTGGCCGAGTGTTAAATTCAGCGAGGCAGCCCATCACTGCAGACCAAATATTTCAGCCTCAACTAGAATTACTCTATTATCGCGAAGTTCAGCAAGAGCCCAAGATACACTTAGATCTTACCATTGTGTTCGAATCAGAGCACTGTATCGTTGTGAATAAACCACCATTTTTGCCCGTTAACCCCGGCGGTCAGTTTATCGAAGAAACTGTGGTGGGGCGACTAGTCGCCCGTGGTTATTCTTCTGAAGTAACGGCAGTTCATCAATTAGATCGACTAACCGAAGGCTTAGTTCTGCTGTGTAAGCACGCAGCTAATAGAGACCGATATCATCGCCTATTCCGCGAGGGTCGAATTCGGAAGCGTTACGAAGCGCTTTCCCTGCAGGCGCCGGCGAATACAGTAGGGGAGGTTGTCCATCATCGCTCCAAGTTGGTAAGAGGGAGTCCAAGCTTCTGTTGGCGAGAGGCTGAAGGGGCGCCTAATTCCTACAGTAGAATACGCTTTCTCGAGGCTTTTGAAGGCTTATATCGCTTCGAATTGGAGCCGGTAACGGGAAAGACGCACCAGCTTCGAGTTCACATGGCGGCGATGGGTAATTCGATACTCAATGACCCCTTTTACCCAACACTGATGGAGAAAAAACCAGACTGTCTAGATCTCCCGCTCAAGCTAAAAGCTCGGTCACTCGAATTTATAGACCCAATTGATGGTCAAGAGATTAGCTGCGATTTGGGGCCGATTAATTCTTAGTGAAGCATGGTCGATCAGTCTAAACTGGATTAGTTGGTCGAGACAGCCTTCGCAGCGATCACCTACTGCTTTTTGGAGTCATAGGGGCTATCCAGGCTTTTTTGCCGGATGGAGAGTGGTAAGCTGAACTAACATTATGGGATAAACCTATCATTTTCGGTAAACGGAGAATTAGTGTGTTGCGAAATAAACGCTGGTTAATACTATCAATGTTGTCGGTTACGGCGTGTGTTGGGGTAGTCCAACAGTCGAAGCAGTCTTCGTTTGATGAGGCTTGGCGCAAGGGTGACGCTGCAGAGTCGGTTGCGTTGGCTCAGGAATATGCTGAATTCAATAGTGAGCAGCGAGCGACGAATTTACTTTGGGCGTTACAACTTGGCGCCGCACAGCGCCGAGCTGGTGATCTTCCGGCAGCGATTGCGGCATTTGACGAGGCCGAAAAGAGAATGAGCTTCGAAGTAAATGAATCTGCTGTGGCCAGGGCAGGGGAATCAGTTGGCGGTTTACTGCTAAACGATGCGAGTTTGGATTACGAAGGAAATTACGCTGATGGAGTGATGGCCAATACCTACAAGGCGTGGAGTTTTTGGCAATTAGACGACATAGCTAATGCAAGGGTTGAGTTCAATCGTGCTGAAGAGCGTCAGCGTCTGGCGGTGCGTTACTTCGCAGCCCAAATTGAGTCACAGCAGAACTTGGTCGCGCAATCTGACGATCCTGAATCAATTGATCAGGCTTACGATGCAAGTTTGAAAGAATTGCAGCGCGAACAGTCGCAACTTTTCGAGCCTACCTGGCAGGCCTACGATGGTTACGTGAATCCTTTTACCACCTATTCATCCGGATTATTTCGTTTACTTTACGCCGCCTCAGCAAACGATTATGAATTAGCTGCAGATTCATTTCGCCGTGTCTATTCATTGACTGGCAGTGAGTCCGCGCAGCGTGACTTTAATATGGCAAGAGCTTTGGCGAGCGGAGATAACAGTTTTAGTCCAAATGGTGATGTTTGGGTGTTTATCGAAAGTGGCTTGTCGGTGACGAAACAGGAGTTTCGTTTTGGCATTCCTATCTACTTTGATGGCAGTTTCCAGAATTACTTTACCATTGCACTCCCGACCCTTGAGCCGCGTCCGAACCCTGCTCAGCCAGCGAGTGTTGGAGCCGATCAGGCGCAGCAGGTAGCAGATATGGATCGTATTATCGGTGCAGAGTTTAAGGCGGAGTATCCGGCGATTCTAACACGTGAAATTATCCGTGCTACGCTTAAGACAATGGCCTCGCACGAAGTCGCAAAAAAGGATAACAATGGTTGGGCTACCGCGTTTGCGATGGTAGCGCAGGTTGCTTCAACTAGCGCCGACACACGAACATTTTCGGCACTACCGCAAAGATTTGATGTCATTCGAACTACCCGTCGTGATAGGGATCTCTATTTAAGCTTGGCGAATGGGGTAAATAAAGTTCGATTAGATATCAATGCAAAGGCACATGTTATCTATGTACAACAGGTCGCTCCTGGCACGGAGCCAGTGATCGATGTAATAAACATCCCTTAAGGAGCTTTTTGCTATGTTAAGAATTGCTATCATTTTGACGTTATTCGTTGGTCTAGCTGCATGCCAGACACCAACGCAATCTATTGACCCAACTGACCCAAATAGTAATCAAACTCCAGGATTAAACTATGCGGATTTTCAGGCAGCGGCCAATGAGTTGACGGCAGAAATTATCGCTTCACCATTAATGGTGCACCCAGAATCGGCACAGGGGAAGCGCTATGTACTCCATATGTCTTCAATAACTAACGACACTATGCAGCGTATTGATACCGATCAGCTAACTAAGGGAATGCGTGTTCAGTTATTAAATTCGGGTCGTTTTTTCGTGACCACCGCCTTTGACGGCTCTGATAACGCTACCCGTGAAATGCGAGAACTACAGAACGATGAAATGGTGGATCAAACTACCGTTCAAGAAAACGGTACTGTCGTTGCTCCGGACTTTTCTATGAGCGGCAAGATTCTTCAGCGTAACAATAACCTGGATAATAATGACACGCGCGTTGAATACTATTTCCAACTGACACTTACCGATCTTAAGACCGGCCTGGCGTATTGGGAAGGTGAGCGAGTCATTGCTAAAGTGACCGGACAACGTGGCGCAAGCTGGTAGCTAGAGGTATGAAGACAGGCTAGATTATCGCTAACTTTGGCCGATCTAGCCTGGCGCCTACACAACGCTAGTCGTTTAACCAGAAGCCTCATTAAATTGGGGCTTTTTTTGTAGCCAATTCGCTGACTTAGGGCTAGCCCGTAAGAGTAGAACTCATTAGGAATTATAGACTTTTAACTGCTGACATATCGCGTTGTGAACCCGCTGGCTGGATGAGGCATCATTCACTGTGTGGATTAGCGCTTTTGCTTTGGCCAATTGCTTAGTGTCAAAGTTACCGGAGATACAACGTAACATAGCGTTCAGTAAGTCGTTGAATTCAGTGATGCTCTCGCTTGGCTTGATTTGATCGAAATCTAATCCAAAGTGACGGTTCTTCTCATACTGCTCGCGGTCAGGGTGGTATAGCAAAATGGGCTGATCAGTAAGCAAGTATTCAAATAGAAGGCTGGAATAATCTGTGATGAGCACATCGGCACCGACGAGTTCTTCGTATGCATCGTCCCAACTTCCCGGTTGCGGTGTTGACGTTACAATATGGCTAAAGTCAGAGCCAAAACCTTTCAGGGTTTGATCACTAGGGTGGGCTCTAATCAAAAGCAGTGAATTATAACTGGCTAGAAAGCGATTCAGCGCTGCCAAATCAAGTTTGGTCTCCCATTTCCCGTAATCACGGAATGTCGGCATGTAGACAAATACCTTATTGGCGGTCTTGAATGCCTGACCATACCGTTTAATAAGGTTGCTTCGATCCCCCTTATGTTTAAGGAGGTAATCATTTCTCGGTTCACCGACAATTGGGACTTCCGCGACGGGTTTGCCAAAGCTGTTGCTGTATAACTCTTGAATCATTGTGGAGGTAGCGCAGAGAAATGAGACTTTTTGGTATTTTTTGGCCTGGCGGCGAAGATTCCGACGTCGACTAAATTCACTTTTTGTCCAAGCATCAGGGTTATAGCTCTCTAATCCGATGGCTTTAATTGGAACGCCGTGCCAGATATTGAAAATTTTCACACCTAACGATAACGCGTGATTTAGTTCATCGGGCCGCGAGGTACAGATAATCCATACTCCGGCGCGAATTGAAAGCCACTTAGCTCTCAACGAGTTTGCCGCACAGGTTTCTATCCCTGCGGCAGATAGATTTTCCATCTGAATACCGTTATCGCTAACGTAAATATGCCGCCGTGAATCGATGTCTTTTGCTTGAACAAGAAAGTGACTGCAAGAGCGCTGCTGACCTTCGGCGTAGAGCCAAAGATTTTTACTACGCGGCACGAACAACTGCAAGATCGCAAACAGGAATGACACCGTGACTCCTTGGTTTAAAAACGAGGTAGATAAGTTGGCTAGTGCTCTACAGCCAAGACTCAATGACAATATAAGAAAGGATTTTAACACTAAACCTGCGAAATAACCCTACCTCTGGTTCATGATCAAATGTCACTTGCTCACCATTTTCCTTGGTGATCCAGGTCAAGTTGCCAGATTCATCAAGTTCAACACGATATGCTCTATCTAAGATAGATGTATCAAACTGCGACGATACGCGTTTTGCGAGCAGCGTACTTTCGAAGAGAACTCCCATTTCCGTATTTAGATCAACTGATCGGGGGTCCATATTGAAGCTCCCAACGAACATATAGCGTTTATCGACAGTGAATGTTTTAGCATGCAAACTGGCTCTGCTTATACCAAGAGAGTGGTTGTGAGCGTTACCCGCTGGCGCCGTAGGTTTAAATTCGAAGAGTTCAACACCTGCCTCGATCAACGCCTCACGGTAATTAATATAGCCAGCATGCACGATGCCGACATCGTTGGCGGCAAGCGAATTGGTGAGAATTCGTACTCGAACGCCGTTGTTGACCAATCGAGACATGGCTTTGACAAACTGATCGGTTGGGACGAAGTAAGCGGAGATAATTAACACATCATGATCAGCAATGCGTAGAAGGTTAAATAGATTGGCACCAACGTGCGTTGCCGTATCGGCTGATGAGTCTAACTCGCCCTTATTAGGAGCGTCATAGAGCACTTCGGCTCGCCCCCAATATAACGAATTTTCCACGTAAAAGTTGCTAAGCGGTAATCTAGATTCCGATGCAGCCCGGGTAAAATCACCGCTTCGTTCCCGCTGAACTCTAGCCATAATGTTGGTTCTTAGAATGGCTAGATCTTCGTCATCGACTTGGCTGGCGATATACTCAAATGGGTAGACCCAAGGACTATTCCAGTAACTATCGAACATGGTACTCACTTTACTCACCACCGGACCGATACTTAAAACATCCAGATCAGCAAAGGCTGCAAGTCCTCCAGCATTGAAATATTCATCGCCGATATTTCGGCCGCCAATAATAGTAACCTGACCGTCAACAGTCAGAGATTTGTTATGCATTCGATGGTTAACACGGTTAAGTTGATTAACACTTTCGAATAATCGGAAGGAACGGTTGGCGAACGGATTGTATACCCGAACATCAATATTGCGGTGTTGGTTTAAAGCACTTAGACCGGCATCCTTACCCGATGTGTCTAGGTCATCGAGTAATAGACGAACCCGAACCCCTCGCTCAGCTGCCTCCAGTAACGCATTAGCGAGGAGAAGCCCGGTGGAGTCGTTGTGCCAAATATAGTATTGAGCATCCACTGAGACTTCAGCTTTTTCGATCAGCTTGATTCTTGCCACGTATGCGTCCAGACCATCTTCCAGCATAAGGAAGCCTGAGTGGTTTGGACGTGCTGCAATCGCAGGATTTACATGCTCTGAGAGATACGTAATTTGATCGGCACCCATCGCAAAGGTTTCGGTGCGAGTTATTTCATCGGCAGGAGGTAGGCTTCGGCAGCTGCTTAAGCTAAGCGAAAAGGCAATGAACACACTGTAAAGCGCTAACTTTATTGAGGGGCTGGCCTGCATAGTTGCCTTCGAACCTAAATAGTTAAGAGGTTTCAAATAATCCTAGCACATCAAATGTATCCGTGTAGGGCGGTTACTTCCGCTGCCAATTGACCGAATCCTATTAAGATTCTCGATACTAACGCCAAGTCCGAGTGTGCGACGCACTTTCAGGCAGCGTTATTAGCAATTACGTCAGTAAATTAGCGACAGACCCAGGTGTAAGAGTGATTCATAGGACGACTCGACAAGTATCGCTCACCGAACTCAGGCGGGGGATCGGATAGTTAAGTTGAAGCTAGCGTGAAAGATTCAACGTTCAAAAAACAAAGCTAGTCGAAAAGTGGGAGTTGCTCGGCGACACCGGTTGGTTGTAACCGATCAAGTCCACAGTGAACGCCAATCAGCCGGACGCCGAGACCACTGCCGCGTTGATAAGCCGCTGAAAGGAGTTTTAGAAGCACCTCGTGATTGAGACTTCTCATTGCTTGGTCCTTGGTGGTTTGGCTGAAGTCAGAGAACTTAATCTTGATGCCAATTCGATTTACTTGATTACTCTCAAAGTAGCTTTTACTCCGGCGAGTGAATTCAGGAAGAATGACATCTTCATAAGCCTTAATGACTTGTTCTAGCGAGTTCAGATTAACGCTAAAGGTTCGTTCAACACCCACTGATTTTCGTTCTCGATAGGGAGAAATAGCTCGTTCATCGATGCCCTGGCAGCGCTGCCAAAGCACTTTACCGAACTTACCTAGTGCAGACGTTAGCGACGCCTCATCAGACGCCCTAATGTCGCAGCCACGACGAAATCCCAGCGCCTGTAAGCGCTCCCAAGTCACGGGTCCCACACCGGCGATCTTATTGAGTTCCAGTTCCTCAATAAATGATTCTACTTCGCTAGGCTGAATAACAGTTAAGCCGTCAGGTTTATGTATATCCGAAGCTATTTTAGCGAGAAACTTTAGCGGTGCGACGCCTGCGGAGGCGGTAAGACCGAGCTCAGTTTTGATATCTTGGCGGATGGCTTGGGCAATGAGGGTCGCAGAGCCTTGAAATTGCGTTGTGTCGCTGACATCGAGAAAAGCTTCATCTAGCGAGAGTGGCTCGATGACATCGGAATACCGTGAGAGAATTTCACGAAGCTGCGAACTAACTTCGCGATAGCGTTCCATCCTTCCAGGTACCACAACGAGTTTTGGGCACCTTCGGAGGGCTGTGGCGGTAGGCATTGCCGAGCGAACTCCAAACTGCCTGGCCTGATAATTGCAGGTTGAAATGACACCTCGACGCTCCGAAGCCCCCCCTACAGCCAGCGGGACCTGGGCAAGCTTGGGGTTGTCACGCATTTCCACCGCCGCAAAAAATGCGTCCATGTCGACATGAATAATTTTGCGAAGCAACGACGTCGACATAGATACAGTGGCAATGGCGCTTACTTAGAAGCCTTTAGAACCCGAAGCTAACTGACTGATAGCAGCAATGCCGCCTAAGCCTAGGAAGAGGAACATAAATACAAGACCGATCAACATCAGTACACCAGTGATGGTGAAATAAGTCTTTAATTTGGTTTGTGATTTTAAAAACTCGCCTTCGCTTTGGGTTAAATACGCCTGTTCAGAAGCTCCAGCTATTTGAAATAACAAAATCCCTAACCAGATAGGAACCCATGCGAAAATTATCCCAACCACGGATAGTGCCGTTAATACTCCGTTGATAATAAACATGACGCCAATAAATTTGAGCCAGCCACGTGCGCTGTAAAGAGGGCTACTAAGTGCTTGTAAGTCCATTTTTTTATTCCTTTAAAGGTTCTTATTGTTTGCGATATCTAGTTTATAACGAAATCGATTCTAAGAATACTTCCACAAGCTAGCATGACGGCTTTTCCGAGCGCTAGAGCACCAAGGTGAAGTCTTAAAATAGCTGGTCTGTCAATTAATTAGGGTGCTGTAACACTTTTGGCTATACTGGTATGAAAGAATTATTAGGTTTACCTTAACTTCATTTAGCGGTAGCTATAGAGATTGGGAGAAACAGTGAACACTGCTGTGATTGTGCTGTACATATTTCTTTTTCTTTCGATGTGCGTAAGTGCGACGGGAATTTGGCTTGCGCGAGATGGAAGTAAGGATTCGCGAGGAACCGTTCTGTGCACGATGTCCTATGTTGTCTTAGCGTTAGCGGCCTTGCTAGCAACACTGTGCTATACACTGCCCGCATCTTCGTCCATATTTTCCTTAAACATCATCAAGTTAATCGATTATTTACGCGCACTGTTAATGCCTAGCGCTGCCGCTTTATTTTACTTAGGTCTGCGAGTCCATGTAGAGCGCCCTAAGGATGACATCCCACGAGAAAAGCTATTGTTCTCGGCCATCTTTGCCACTGTGAGCTACGGATTCTTCACGTCTCAGCCCGAGGGTTGGCCAACAATCATTGTGAATTTTTGGATTGGTGTATCCGCTCTGCTTTGCTTGAGGCTTATCGTTGATACGAGGCGTCTCGCTACCGCAGACAAATTTATGGCTGGCGCACTGGCTTTATTATTAATGTTCTCATGGCTTCAAGTGATCTGGGGTTTTAGCGATCTGCATCGAGACCCGACTACTTCGATCGACGTTTTATTGTTAGTAGGCGCCACCAACTGTACCTTAGCTATCGCGATTGCACTGATTGTCCGGATCAATCACCGGGTAGTCGAAAGGCTTCGAAACCAAGCTGCAACAGATTCTTTGACCGGGGCCTTAACTCGCCGTGCTTTTTCGGAGCAGGGTGAATTTGCTATATCAATGTGCCGACGGCAGAAACTTCCCTGTACCGTTGCGTACATTGATATCGATAACTTCAAACGCCTTAATGATGATTTCGGCCATCGTATCGGTGACCGAGTACTGTATTCATTTGCTGAGGAATTAAAATCAGCAATTCGAAGCATTGATGTACTGGGACGTTTAGGCGGTGATGAGTTTGTCATAATATTCCCCAGTGCGACCGTTGCAGAGGTTAAGCGCTGTGTTGACCGCGTTCGAGATCAACTCGATCGAAATGTTACCACCGAGTTTCTCCAATTTAGCTGCGGAATCGCTGATGCCTTAGCGGCTGATCTGGAGCTTGATGAGGCCGTTTCTCGCGCTGATCAGGCGCTCTATGAAGCTAAAAAGTCAGGCCGCCATTGCAACTTTGTTTGGGGAGCAAAGGGCGCGTAGATCCGCTCCGTTTGGACGGTTTTGTTTAGGTCGCTCTCCAAGGATAGATTTTCGCGCTTTTATTTCCTTTTCTCGATACCTTTTTAACCTATCTAACGGATTGCTGGGAGCGGCTAGTTGCGCTTAAATTCGTCTTTCGATTGATGCCTTGATGGGATACCATAAAAATAGCCAGCGAGTTTATGTGTTGGATTGAATAATGAATTAGCGAAATCAACCCATCGAGATTGTAATGATTGTCAGTTTTTGAACGATCTTAATTTCAATCTCAACGTGAGTTCAACGTGAGTTCAACGTGAGTTCAATGTAGATTAAGTGCGTCCCAAGCGTTTAATTTATGCTCTGCCTGTTTATCCTTGTTTTATCGATGACGAAACTTCGAAGTATAAATAGATATGGGTAGTTGTTTCGGAGCTTCGATATGCATAGAAATTTGTGCGTTGGTACGAACTTAACTACCAATTATAGAGAATTTTAACTGCGCGAAGAGCGCGCTGATGGATATATGATAATGAAGCAATTATTAGCGGCTGTCGCACTGAGTTCCCTAGCAAGCTCTGGATGGGCCAACGAAATTAGTCTGCATTATGGGTATGTGGTGAGTGATTCTTTTCGTATTGAACGGGTTAGTGTTGAACCAAGCAGCGTGTCAGTTGAAGCCTTAGATGATTTTGCTGTGACGGTAAATTTTGATTATCAACGAGACCAGTTGATTGGCTTGTACTATAGCCATTTGAACACGCAAATGCTCGATAATCCGCTTGGAGATGATCCAGAATTGAGCGTCCAACATATTCATCTTATAGGAACAACTCTTTACCCTCAGGGCAACTGGACGCACCGCGTAAGCGCTGGGTTTGGTGGGAGCTACTTCTCGTATGGCAGTTCGGCAAACGGTGGCCAAGTTCGCTTCTCAGGTCAAATTGCGATTGGTACACGTTACGCCCTGACAAAGAATCTGGAGGTGGGAATCGAAGCGCGCTGGTTACCGCTCTTCATGAACGATGACGAGTACATTTTCTGTGATGATAGTTGTTCAGTAGGTTTCGGTTCGGATAACCTTTGGAACCAATTTGGCGCGGGAATGATGGTGTCGTTGAAGTTCTAACCAACAGACAAAACTTTTTCGCATAAACGCTTTAATACGGTTAATTCATCTATATCCAAGCCTAACTGACATGCCACGCGTTGCGGTATGTCAGTGGCGGCATGACGAATTTCTTCACCTTTTTGAGTAGTAGAAATTAGTCTTACGCGTTCATCGATACGCCCTCGCTTCCGCAGTACTAAGCCCTTCGCCTCCATGCGCTTCAATAGCGGGCTCAAGGTTCCAGAATCGAGGTTTAGTTTCGCGCCCAGCGCTTTTACCTCTAGCTCATTCGCCTCCCATAACACCATGAGAACAAGGTACTGAAGGTAACTTAGATCATACTCGGCGAGGTGAGGGCGGTAGGCCCTAACTACCTCGTTTGCGGCGCTATATAGAGGGAAGCAAACTTGGTTATCAAGCCTGAGTTGCTCGGGAATTTGTTTGCTATCGATGGTCGCCATTGAGAACTTACTTCGCCTTGAGCTTTAGCCACACTAGCTGACTAATAAGACCTATTAACCAGACGACTAGGATAATCAGGAACACCTTCTGGAGTAGAGGATCTTGCAAGCTAGAAACTACCGGAGCATCCATTGGGAAGCGCGTTAAGATTTCAGTTGCAGTAGGAAGAGCGTGGAATAATAGGGTGCCTGTGTAGCAAATATTACGAAGGTACTTGTTCCAGCCGCCAAACCACTTGGTAGCCTCAAGTACCACGCCCGCAAAGGTTGCCGCTAAGGTCAGAATAGCGAGCGCGTGAGCGGTGTTGAAACCACCGTGCTTAAAGATAGTAAGTGCCGATAGTGCGGTAAGCGCCGTCGCAATGAGATAGATCTTTCCCGAGAGGGTTTCAGCAAGAATTTGTTTATGCGTCCAAATTTGTTGGATAGCGGTGAATATAGCGATTAAACCAACTAGTGTGTGGAAAATTCCCATGGCGCTTAATGGCATCTTAAAAACCTCGAAGTAAGTTAAATATCAAAGTAAATTGTACGCAATTTAGTTGTGTGCGATATAAGTGTTTATCGAAGTGATCGGCCAGCAAAAAATGGGCAAGGTAGAAGTGCCTAGGTGTGGGGTTTTTATAGGTGTAGCGAAGAAAAATGGTGGGCCCGCCCAGACTTGAACTGGGGACCTGCCGATTATGAGTCGGATGCTCTAACCAACTGAGCTACGGGCCCGCTGAATTGAATTCAACTGTCGCAATTATAAAGAAAATTCAGGGATTTAAAATAGCTAAGAAGCGCTTTAGGAAAATAAATCGACTAAAGACAAAGACTTAGCGCCGTGAAGCGCCACGTAATCCTAAAGCGTCCTGTCATTTATTCGAGGCAAAAAAAAACACCAACCGAAGTTGATGTTTTTTGTGTGCCGTTTAGCCTATTTCTCGTCAATAAACGAGCGAAGATGCTCAGAGCGAGAAGGGTGACGAAGCTTACGAAGTGCTTTGGCTTCAATCTGACGAATACGCTCACGCGTTACATCAAACTGCTTACCGACTTCTTCCAGGGTGTGATCGGTATTCATGTTGATACCGAAACGCATGCGTAATACTTTCGCTTCCCTAGCGGTAAGTCCAGCTAGTACGTCTTTCGTCGCATTCTTGAGGCTTTCGCCCGTAGCTGAATCAACAGGCGAATCTAGGGTTGTATCTTCAATGAAATCGCCTAGATGTGAATCTTCGTCATCGCCAATAGGTGTTTCCATTGAAATGGGCTCTTTAGCGATCTTAAGTACCTTGCGAACCTTGTCCTCAGGCATTTCAAGTCGCTCGCCTAGTTCTTCAGGGGTTGGTTCTCTACCCATTTCCTGAAGCATTTGACGAGATACGCGATTGAGTTTATTGATCGTCTCAATCATGTGAACCGGAATACGAATAGTACGAGCTTGATCCGCAATAGAGCGCGTGATCGCCTGGCGAATCCACCAGGTAGCGTAGGTCGAGAACTTGTAACCGCGGCGATATTCGAACTTATCGACCGCCTTCATCAAACCGATATTACCCTCTTGGATTAAGTCCAAGAATTGCAGGCCTCGGTTGGTGTATTTTTTGGCAATGGAGATTACCAAGCGAAGGTTAGCTTCTACCATTTCCTTCTTGGCTCGACGCGTACGCGCTTCGCCGAGGCTCATTGCACGGTTAATCTCTTTGATTGCATTAAGCTCTAGCTGACCTTGTACTACGACGGCCGTCAGGCGTCGCTGGGAGCGCTTGATATCTTCTTCAATATGAACAATTTTGTCGCTCCATGGCTTACCAGCATTCTTTAGACTGTCAATCCAATCCGGATTAGTTTCGTTGCCAGGAAGAAGCTTGATAAATTCACCACGAGGCATACGACACTGACGAACGAGAAGTTGCATCAGTTGCTTTTCTTCCGTGCGAATACGCTCAAGACAGTCACGCACATCAGCAATGATTGGGTCGTAAAGTTCGGTGGTGAACTTGAAAAACTTAACCACTTCGGCGACTTCTTCAAACGCCTTGCGAGTAGATGGTGCATCGCGGCCATCTTTCTCTAACAGCTCAACCGCGATATCGTAAAGTTTGCGTGCGGCGCCAAAACGCTCAGCCGCTTCTTCTGGATCCGGACCGCTCTTAATGTCAGCCGAATCATCATCGTCGTCATCGTCGTCAGTATCTTCGGCGTCATCACCGTCGTTTTCGTTTTCAGCAGCTTCCGCGGCCGCTGCATTTTGACGAGCAATTTCGTTGGCACTTGGTACCACTTCCATTGGATCTAAGTAACCGATTAAAACGTCACTAAGGTCGAGATCGTCCTCTTCTTCACCAATACGATCATAGTGAGCAAAAATCGTTGGTAGCATGCTTGGCCAGTGAACCAAGGCGCTGGTTACGTCACGAACACCATCCTCAATACGCTTGGCGATCTTAATCTCGCCCTCACGGGTAAGGAGCTCGACGCTTCCCATTTCTCGCATGTACATGCGAACGGGATCAGTAGTTCGGCCGGTTTCGTTTTCTACGGCAGCAAGAGCCGCTGCAGCTTCAGCTGCGGCGATCTCATCGGGAGAACTATCGCCTTCCGCCATAATAAGCGTATCGGCATCGGGAGCGGTTTCAAAAACACGGATACCCATGTCGTTGATCATTTGAATGATTTCTTCAACCTGTTCTGGCTCTGAAATGTCATCGGGAAGATGATCATTGACTTCAGAATAGGTGAGGTAACCTTGCTCTCGACCACGTGCGATGAGCTCTTTAATACGAGATTGTTTTTGCGAATGTGCGGACATTAAGAAAACGAACCTTCTACTTTTGAAAGTTAAGAGGAGAATTATAGACTGTATATGGGGGCAATGGCTATGTATTCAAGTCAATTTGCTGAAATTATTCACGCCGTGTACGAATTAGTAGCCGATATTCATCGCGCTGTTCGTCGGACATTTCATTAAGTGGTATCTGCTTGAGTTCACTAAGTCGTTGAGATTTGGTTTGTGTGCGTGCTTTTTTGGCAAAATAAGTCTGATATTCCTTGAGCTCAGTGACGATATTAGCATCGGTCGTGTTTTGCGTTAAGGCAATGCAATCCATGAGCTCCTGGGCGTGAGTGGCGCCATGTTTCGCAAGCCAAACTCCGTAAAGTTGCGAGGAACTCATGTCGGGTCGCTTGCGAAGCACCTCGATTAAATCAATCAGGCTAAGTGTTGCGGGGGCTTCAGGCCAACTTGAATTCGTTTCGACGTCGCTAATAGCGAGTGGATGTCGACTGAGAAGGCCGATGACTCGGCGAATCATATCATTGGTGCGCGAAGCGGTTTGTATTGCCGCGAGTTTCGGCCTTACACGATGGGTCTCAGTTTCGTAAGAATGATAATCTTCCTGGTTCGTAGGAGGGTCTACATTCACCTCTGGTGAAGCCAAGATTCGATCAATCGTTGCCCGATTCAATCCTGTTCGCTTGGCGAGCTCATCGTTCATAAGTTCATGAAAAATACCCACGGGTAGCTTTGCAATTTGCGGCGCTACGCGCTTTGCTAACTTTGCTCGTCCGTCCATGCTGCTTAGATCAATATCTTCGCCAGCCTGCTCAAAAATATACTCTTCGAGTGGCATCGCGTGCGCGACTACCTTGAGGAACTGTTCAGTGCCAATTCGGCGAACAAGGCTGTCAGGGTCTTCACCATCAGGAAGGAATAGGAATCTAACGGTTCGGCCGTCCTCCACATAGGGCAGCGTATTCTGCAGTGCTCGCGCCGCCGCGCGTCGTCCAGCGGCATCACCATCAAAGCAAAAGACCAACTCTGGCGCATTCTTAAAGGCCAGTTGAATATGATCTTCGGTGGCTGCGGTGCCCAAGGTGGCAACGGCAAAGTGAATGTCGAATTGCCCCAGTGCCACCACGTCCATGTAGCCCTCCACCAGCATCAAGCGATCAATCTGCTTGAGTTTCTGCTTGCACTCGTAGAGACCGTAAAGCTCACGACCTTTATGGAATACTGGGGTTTCCGGCGAGTTGAGATATTTTGGCTTGCTGTCATCCAGCACTCGTCCGCCGAAGGCGATCACTCTTCCTCGGCTGTCCCGGATAGGAAACATCACTCGATTTCTAAATCGGTCATAGCGACGGTTACTGTCTTCGTTCTCAATAAGCAAGCCCGCTTCAATCAGCTGCTCGTCACGATAACCTTTGCTACTTAGGTGCTTTAACAGTGCGTCCCAGCTTCCCGGGGCGAAACCTAAGCCGAAATCGCGGGCGATTTGTGGCGATAGTTCTCTGCGCACCAAATAGTTGCGTGGCGCGGCTTCGTGTCGAAGTTGCGTAAAGAAAAATCGTGCGGCTTCAGTGAGCGCATCGTAGAGTGTCTTGCGTGTTTTCTCTTGCTTCTTTTGTTGCGGCGTTCGTTCTTCACGAGGTACTTCAATGCCGGCTTTGTTGGCGAGCTGTTCTACCGCCTCAGTGAACTCTAATCGCTCATACTCCATGAGAAATTTGATGGCATCGCCGCTCGCTCCGCAGCCGAAGCAATAGTAAAACTGTTTGTTGGGGTTAACGCTAAATGAGGGCGATTTTTCATTGTGAAAAGGGCAGCAGGCCATAAAATTTGCGCCCGTTTTCTTAAGTGGCACACGCGCATCAATCACTTCGACGATGTCGAGACGACTCACAAGATCTTCAATAAAGGTACGAGGTATTAGGCCAGCCATAGTTGGCTATTGTTGACTGTAGAGAGGGGCGTTGTAAAGGCGTTTAAGCGCTGAGAGCAGCCTTAACCAATTTACTGACAGCACCCATATCGGCACGGCCTTGAACTTGCGGTTTTACTAGCGCCATCAGCTTACCCATGTCCTGCATGCTGGCTGCGCCGGTTTCGGCTTTAGCGGCAGATACAATGGCGATGATTTCATCATCGGAGAGCGCTTTGGGAAGGAATTCCTGAATGATAGCAAGTTCGGCCTCTTCAATATCCGCAAGATCTTGACGATCCGCTGACTTGTATTGGTCGAGCGCGTCGCGACGCTGCTTCGACATTTTGTCGAGCACAGCAAGGCAACGGCTATCATCCAGTTCGATTCGCTCATCAACTTCAATACGTTTAAATTCCGCATTGATCATTCTTAATACGCCTAGGCGGGCTTTCGCGCGATCGCGCATTGCCTGCTTCGTTGCAGCAGAAATAGATTGTTGAACAGCAGAGCTCATCGGTGAATTCCTTTGAGTCGGGTACTAGCCGAAGCTAGTAAGCCAACGATTAGTACATACGTTTCTTATTTCGAGAGTCACGAGAAACTTTCTTCAAGTGACGCTTGACTGCAGCCGCTGCAGCGCGTTGACGCGTAGTTGTTGGCTTTTCGTAAGTCTCACGACTACGAACTTCTGCCAAGATCCCTGCTTTTTCACAACCGCGCTTGAAACGGCGAAGAGCCACGTCAAATGGCTCGTTTTCACGTACTTTAACCGACGGCATTAAACCACCTACCTTAAATAAATAATTAAAAGAAATTACCCGTATCTTATACACGGGCGCGGCATTCTACTATGATTGCCAGTCACTTTGCAAAGTTGTTTAAAAATCAAGCAGGCGGTTTTTGCCGTTTGAGATGGAAAGGCGTATCATGCGCGCTACCAACATGTGACCGCTTTATTGGGAGAATTAGTTTGCGCGTTCTTGGGATTGAAACATCCTGTGATGAGACAGGCATAGCCATCTACGACACGGATCACGGCATCATTGCTGATGCGCTCCACAGTCAGGTAGCTGTGCATGCAGAGTATGGGGGCGTCGTCCCTGAGTTAGCATCGCGAGATCACATTAAAAAGACCTTGCCCTTGATTCGCCAGGTTCTAGCTGAGGCGAATCTGAGCTCCGAAGATATCGACGCTGTTGCCTATACAGCCGGTCCGGGTTTAATCGGTGCTTTAATGGTTGGCGCTTGCCTGGGCAGGGCCTTGGCGTACGGCTGGAATGTTCCAGCGCTGGGTGTCCACCACATGGAAGGACATCTCCTAGCGCCGATGCTTGAAGAACAGCCGCCTGAATTCCCATTTGTGGCGTTACTGGTGTCCGGTGGCCATACGCAACTCGTAGATGTTAAGGCTATCGGCCGCTACGAGGTCATTGGCGAGTCGTTGGACGACGCCGCCGGCGAAGCCTTTGATAAAGCCGCTAAGATGCTTGATCTTGATTATCCGGGCGGACCTGAAATTGCTCGGCTGGCTGAATCGGGTGATCCCCATCGATTCAAATTTCCCCGTCCTATGGTTGATCGCCCTGGGTTGGACTTCAGTTTTAGTGGCCTGAAAACCTTCACGTTGAATTTAACGCAAAAGCATACCCTAGATGGCCCGCTACCCGATCAACAGACGATGGCAGATATCGCTGCAGGTTTTGAGCAAGCGGTGGTTGATACCATTGCAATTAAGTGCCGACGAGCATTGGAGCAGACAGGTTATAAGCGTTTGGTCATGGCAGGCGGGGTCTCCGCGAATCGAAAACTGCGACGTGAATTAGGTCAGAAGCTTGCCGCGGTCAAGGCATCGGTATTCTATGCGCGGCCTGAATTTTGTACTGATAACGGGGCAATGATCGCCTACGCGGGAGCCTGTAGGTTGGCGGCAGGGCAGAGCTCTGATTTATCAGTGATTGCGTACCCTCGCTGGCCAATGGATCAATTGGAGGCTATTGACGATGCAGGATAGTGTTATCATCGAAGGCTTGGCCGTTGATACGGTCATTGGAGTCTATGACTGGGAACGAAGCATTACGCAACGTTTAATATTTGACCTAGAGATGGCCTGGAATAATGCCCCGGCTGCCAGCTCGGATGATATTCAACTCGCTTTGAATTATGCCGAAGTGAGCTCAGCTATCCTCAGCTATGTCAGCGAGACAAGTTTTGAGTTGATCGAGACGGTGGCAGAACGAGTTGCCGAGCTTATTATTACTGAATTTGGCGTCTCAGAGGTCAGTCTAAAGCTGTCTAAGCCTGGTGCAGTTCCAGAAGCTACCAATGTGGCGGTTAAGATTCTCCGTAAGGCCAAGGCATGAGAACTGTTTACCTGGGGTTCGGCAGTAATACCCAGCGAGAGTATTTTTTGGCAAAGGGCTTAGTACTGCTTCGCGAGCAAGTCGGAGTCGTGACAGTTTCGCCGGTCTACCGCAGCGCTTCCGTTGGCTTCGAGGGCGAGGCCTTTTTCAATTTCTGTGTTAGCGTTAATACCAGCAAGCGCGTGAAGGATTTGAAAGCCATCCTAAAGAAAATTGAGGATACCTGCGGCCGTGATCGTAGTGCGCCAAAGTTTTCAGGACGGACGTTAGATATAGATATCCTCTATGTTGAGGGAGAAGTCGGCGAAGTGGATGGCGTTCAACTACCCAGGCAGGAAGTTTCCTTAAATGCCTTTGTCCTTAAGCCGCTCATCGATATTGCTCCCGATCTCAAGGACCCAAGAGATGGCAGTTACTTCCGCGATCAATGGTCAGTCTATGATAAGGCAAAGCAGCCTTTAACTCAGGTATCTGATGAATTTCTTAGTGTTACTAAGATAACGAGTGATGATTAATCGATTCGTGTTGGTGGGGTGCCATTCATCCAAGATGATAAGCGGCGCGGCGTCTAACTTCGCTGCTGAACAGCGAATTAACTAGCTGCTAGCGTACGACGGGTTGCTAACGCTAATTCGTCTGCCATCCTCAATTCGGAATGCGATCAGTCTTCCACCCCAGACACACCCACCGTCAAGTGCTTCAATATCCACGGTTGAACAATTACCCTCAAGAGCCGCCCAGTGGCCGAATAGTAGTTGATGTTCATCCTTTCTCGGCCAACTAAACCACGGTAGGAATCCCTTATCTTCTGGGCCAACTAAATCACTGCACTTAAACTCGAGCTCACCATTCGCACGAATATAACGCATTCGCGTAAAGTAATTAGTAATACAACGCAGCCGCGCGGTTCCCTTTAGCTGACCACTCCAAGTAGAAGGTTGGTTACCATACATAGAGGAAAAGAAACTGCGCCTTTTGTGCGGGTTTTTTAGGGCATAGCTGACTTCGTTCGCCAACTCTAGCGCCTCATTTACCGTCCAGACGTGGGGTATACCAGCGTGGCTTAGAACGAAGCGATCATCAATGACTCGCATGAGCGGTTGCTCAAGAAGCCAGTTGCAGTAGGAGGCAATGTGTTCACTGTTGAGCAGCCGGCCAAAGGTATCTTTACTGCCAGCAGGTTTGCCCAGAAAGTAACAGGCTAGGAAGTGTAAGTCGTGGTTTCCCAATACTGGGAAGACCACGTTTTTATGCGCATATAACCAGTCCAGTGTTGCGAGGTCATTGTCACCGCGGTTAATTAAATCACCGCAGAGGTAAAGCTGATCTCCTTGAGGGCTAAATTCAATGGCTTTGAGAAGGGTCTCAAAGGCACTAAAGCAGCCTTGGATATCACCAATTACCCACCGAGCCATCAGTGCAGAGCGCCGGGTCTTGTTAGTCTAAAGCAGGGGATTTCCACACGAAAGTGTTCTTGAGTATCGATATCAACGAAACCATAAAAACCGTGCATTGTACCGGCGTTAGTGCCAATCATCGCCCAGCTGGTATAGGAAAATTGCTCGTGTTGGCCAAGAATTGGCATTTCACCCACAACGCCTTCTCCTTCCACCCGATCTTCATGTCCGTCCGCGTCAATAATAGTCCATTCACGGGTGAGAAGTTGGATGTTTCTGCTGCTGCTATTCGCGATTTCAATGTGATAAGCGAAGGCGTGATGGAATGATCTCCCGCGCTCCTCAACACCCACATATTCGGTTCGAACGCTTACTTTTACTTGATCTGAAATAGTCATTGGGATTTATTGGCTTCAACTAGGAGGTTGGCGAGTGCTACGTACTCAGCAACCGATATGTTCTCCGGTCGTAGCGATAGATCAATACCAATGGAGGCAATGTCGGCGTTTTGGAGCAACGGCTTGAGCGAATTTCGTAGCGTTTTTCTTCGCTGGTTAAAGGCCGTTCTCACCACCGTTGCAAAGAACTCTTCGTCTAACAGTTTGTCCACTTCAGAACGGGGTACGAGTCGAACGATCGCGCTGTCGACTTTAGGGGGCGGATCGAATGACTCGGGGGGAACAATAAATAGCGGAATAACCTGGCAGAGATACTGGGTCATGACACTTAGTCGGCCGTAATTATTGTCGCCAGGCCCGGCGGCCATGCGGTCCACCACCTCTTTTTGCAACATGAAGTGCATATCTTTTATGGCACCTGAGAAACTAAGTAGGTGAAAGATAAGCGGGGTAGAAATGTTGTAGGGAAGGTTGCCGACAATACGCAGTGGTTCGCTATCTACAAAGGAACTGAAATCGGTCTTGAGGGCGTCAGCATTAACAATATCGAAATTACTGTCTTTTTCGAATTTAACCATTAGCCAGGGAATGAGATCCCGATCGAGTTCAACCGCCGTTACTTTAGCGCCTGAACCCACCAAATCTTCAGTAATAGCTCCCTGTCCGGGGCCAATCTCGACAATTCGATCTGCTTCCTTTGGCGAAACAGAGCGAGTGATACGAGAAATGATGTTGGAATCATTCAGGAAGTTCTGACCAAAACGCTTACGCATTCGATGGCCATTAACGATCGATTTAGACGACATTCAAACTCCGAAAAAAGATTTAAAAATTGCTGTGAGCACTCATTGTAGCCGCATAGTCTAGCGCACACCGCAAACTGCCACAATTTGCTCTACCTAAGCCCGCGATATCAAGTGCCGTGCCGTGGTCAACGCTAGTGCGAATAAACGGCAATCCAAGGGTGACGTTTACCGCGTCGCCAAACCCTGCATACTTCAGTACTGGCAGGCCTTGATCGTGGTACATCGCAAGCACTGCATCAATACCTTCCAATGCTCTGGGCGTAAACGCGGTGTCGGCGGGAAGTGGGCCGATAAGATCCATGCCAGTTTCCCGGAGGCTAGCGAGCGCAGGTTCGATAATCTCCTGCTCCTCGAGACCGAGATGACCGCCTTCGCCGGCATGGGGGTTTAAGCCGCATACCGAGATTCGCGGTTGAGCGATGCCAAACTGAGTTTTCAAGCTGTTATGAATAATTGCTAAAAGTACTTTAAGCTCTGGACCGTTGATGGCATCGGCGACAGCTCGCAAAGGTAGATGTGTGGTCGCAAGACAAACTCGGAGCTTCTCGCAGGCCAGCATCATCACTACCTTTTCAACGCCCGCTCGCTCGGCAAAGAATTCGGTATGGCCGCTAAATGGGATTCCTGATTCATTAATGATGCCCTTATGGACAGGGCAGGTCACAATCGCTCCACGGGAACTCTGAACCAGCTGCACACTGTGTTGCAGTTGAGCGAGGACATAGCCGGCGTTAGCCGTATCCAGCGTGCCTGCTGTGCAGGGAGCTCGCAGTGAAATATGGAAGACAGAGAGTTGGCCAGCCAGTTGGGTTACGGCGTCGCCGGGAAACCATGGCTGAAGTTCGCAATTAATTTTGAGCTGCTGAGCGCGTTGTTCTAGCAGCGAGATATCTGCTAGAACGATGACATTATGAGTGCGTTCAACTTGTGCGTATTGCAGACATAATTCTGGGCCTATGCCTGCTGGTTCACCGGAAGTTAAGTAGAGATAGCTCACATCAACTCGTCGTAGGGAGCTTTGTAGCTGATATAGGCTTCATCACGAAGCTCTCGACGCCAGCGTGGTAATTCGTCGTAGAATTTTCGGCTACGAATAAAATTCTCAGCTTGCATCTCAAGATAGCGTTCCGACATGTTTTGATCGCGACGGCCCGTGACTTCAAGAATGTGCCAGCCAAACTGTGAAAGGAATGGCTCGCTAACTTCGCCAATTTCTGCACTATTCATCGTTGACTCGAATTGCGGTACGAAACTCCCTGGCATCGACCAGCCTAGTGAACCCGCTCGGCGAGCACTACCATGGTCTTCAGAAAATTCTGCGGCTAATTCGCCAAAATCTTCACCGGCCAGGATGCGCTCACGAACCGCTAAGATTTGCTCACGCGCCTGTTCTTCGCTGCGAATAGCGTTAGGGCTAATCAAAATATGACGCACTTCTGTTTGTTCAACAACTTGGTCTTCGGCGCCACGTTTATTTATCAGTTTAACGATGTGGTAACCCGCGCCAGAGCGGAATGGTTCGGTGACCTCGCCAATCTCCATGACTTCAACGTGGGTTGCGAATACCGAAGGCAGCTGTTCAATTCTTCTCCAGCCAAACTCACCACCCTCTAACGCATCAGGAGATTTAGAGTGAGTTCGCGCCAAAGTGGCGAAATCCTCGCCGGCCGAAGCCGCATTGTAAACCTCGGTAGCCTCTTCCGCTACGGCCGTTAATTCGGCTGGAGTGGTCTCACTAGAGATTGGCAGCAGGATGTGGGAAACGTTGTAGTTGGTCGCAGTTTGGTTCTTGCCTTCATCAGACTCTAGAAAATTTCTAATTTCCTGTTCAGTGACGGTAATGCGAGCTGACACGGCTCCCTGTTGAACTTGGCTTAAAAGTAATTCGCGACGAATCTGTTCACGCGCCGCATACCAAGGCTGACCAGCGCTTTCGATGCTTGCACGGAATTGCTCAACAGTTTGGCCGTTACCCGCAGCAATTCGCGCCAAAGTTTCTTCGAGTTTGCTTTCGCCAATATTGACGCCAGCTCTTCGTGCTACTTCAAGCTCAAGCGCTTCTTCAACCAAGCGATTAAGTAACTGCTTACGGAGCTCTGCAATAGGGGGTAGCTGTTCAGCTGGATATTGAGAAGTAATCTGGCTCAAGCGCGTTTCCAGTTGAGATTCCATAATTACATCATCATTCACAATCGCGATAACACGATCGAGCAGTTGAGCGGCAAAAGCACTAGCTGTAAAGCTGATTAGTAATACTGAAAGGACAATCTTTTTAGTTATTTTCATCATAGTCGGTGTAGCCATATATACTGCTTATTAGTTTGTCGACAGGAGATTGACCACTGCCGATACCCTTTAGTTCAATTTGCAGTCGAAATGCACTGCGTTCACTCAATTGGTCAATTTCGGCTGCTGTGCCCGATTCAACCCACTCTTGATAAGCCAAAGCCACTCTCCAGCAGCAACTGTCGTATTCAATACCTGCCATGAAATCGATACGACGACTGTAGGTAATATCATGTGTCCAGCTGCCAAAGGCAGACCAATTACTCTCTGCAATAGGCGCGTAGACGGAAAAGTTACCTTGATAAGTATTTCGATCAATCACTTCCCCGGTCATTGCGTTAATGCCTTGACCTCGACGTTGATAGATTACGCCTAAATTGGCAAGCGCTTCACCATACTTACTATATTGAAGGTAGCTAGCGGTCTGATTTATCTGATTGTCGGTGGAGTCCCAGTTCAAATTGGAGGATATCCACCATTCATCAGCGAGGTTGAGTTGACCGTCAAACATGATATCGGACTTGTCACGTCTTAGATACTCAAGTTCTAAACCTTCTGCATCCGTTACGTCGGGAAGCAGGTCTGGGTTGTCGATAACATCCTTTGTAAGTCTAGGTTGCAGACTGACATAGCGATTTTCGAAATAAAAAGCTTGAGCGACGCCTAGCGTTAACCACTCCTGACCGCTTTCATTATCGATAAATCGAGAGGTTAAGCCTAGCGTCAGGCGATTGTTATCACCGATACGATCATTACCAGAGAAACGCTGGGGATTGAAGAGCTCCTGGTAGGTTTGAAGCGGTAAAGTCGTATCAAAAATAGCCTGATCACTCTGATCTTGATATGGCACATGGGTATAGAACAGTCTTGGCTCAAGTGATATCGCAGCGAAGGAGTCGTCTTGGAATCGCTCAAAAAAGACACCGGCGTCAACATAGCTAACGGGAACTGTTGTATGTGATTCACGGGTAGAAATCGATTCGGTACCGATTTTGCTTAAGTCATAGGAGAGCGCTTGAAGTGAGGATCCTACCTTGAGATAGCCGGGCAGCCAGTCCTTCTGATAGCTTGCAAAAACTCGGCCATTCGTTCGGCGGCCTTCATCGATGTCGAGGTCATCGTAGACGCTAAAATTAGTATTGTGAAGGTCGAAACCTACATTCAAGCCCGTGAAGAATGGATAGCTAGCCTCAACAAATATGTGTGGCATTTGTCGGTAGCGGTTTTGAGTGGTTACCGATATAGCTTGGTAGCGCCGAGTTTCAATCCCAACGTGAAAGATATCCGTTTGATAGCCAACTGCCGCATGCTGGGCAAGGTTAGTTTGTGCCTCAATATCTAGACCGTAGGTCCCAAGGTCACGAAAATAATCAATATCCGACACTTGCTGGTAGTCAATTCGGGTGTACCAATTACGATCTTCACCGCCTCGATGATCAATACCAACCAGCCATCTAGAGTCGTCAAATTCTTTGTCTCGCTCCCAGTAAGCACCGCTTAAGTCAGTTTGCTGGTAGTGATTTAAATAGCGAGTTTCCACTTCCAAGCCCGCGCCACGATCCGCAATATATCGTGGTGTAATCGTCGCGTCATAGTTGGGAGCAAGGTTTACATAGACGGGAACAGAGAAATCGACCCCGTCGCTTCCTACTTTCAATTCTGGAAACAGTATTCCCGTCATTCGACGATCGTCGATAGGGAACTGGACCCACGGTAAATAGAGTACGGGTACGCCTAGCACCTCAAACTTAGCATCGGTAACGGTACCGAGCCCAGTGTTGGTATCAAGTTCTACGGTGTCGGAACGCAGATACCATTGTTCATTGCCCGGTTCGCAGCTAGTGAAACCACCATCCTGAAGCTTTAACGAACTGGCATCGCTTAATCTAATTGAACCCGCTCTGCCTCGCAAACCCGATTCATGGATGACAAACTCTGCGCCATCAATCGTTGCCTCGCCTTCGCTCATGGTAACCGAAGCTCGCTCTCCGATAAGCAGTACCCCGGGTTCGCGAAAGGTCACATTGCCACTGAGTTCGGCGCGATTTTCACTTTGATTAATACGTGCGATATCTGCCGTTAGCTGGCGCGCACCTTGACGAACGAACACGTTGCCTTCCATGACGCTGGTATTACCTTCGTCCTCAAGACGACTGGTATCTGAACCAGCTAAAAGCTGCATGTTAGCACTATTGTTTTCAACCACTGCAAGATATTCAGCGGGCGGAATATAGGCGCCGCAGCAGCGAGACCTCACCGTGGCAAGTTGCTGTGCCGATAAAGCTGAAAGGGGAACCCAATCCAAGCGTGAGGCATTCGCTCCAGGCTGGCAGCTAGCGAGGGATGGTTGGGTCACTTCGGCCTTTGTGGTGCTCGCGAAGGCTATACCGACGATGATTAGCGCAATTCGTTTAAATAACATGTCGTAATTAACGTAAGTTCCTATGCAGCAGTGAGTCATTATTATTCTTAGTATGATAAACGATGGTTACATCACATCCTAGAACAAATTCGCTATCTAGCATGGATTAAAAACTAATCGTCACGCAGTAAGCGAGTTATTGATTTTTGAATTGGCACGGATTTTTTAGTGTTTTTTGGTTATGCTTGTCGTAATGACTATTCGAGGCATCGTAATGAAAGATTTTTGGCTTGCACCGTCCATTTTGTCCGCTAATTTTGCTCGCTTAGGCGAAGAGGTTGATGCGGTTTTAGAGGCTGGCGCCGACGTGGTGCACTTTGACGTAATGGATAACCATTACGTGCCCAACCTCACCATTGGTCCAATGGTGTGTAAAGCACTGCGCGACCATGGAGTGACCGCACCTATTGATGTTCATCTTATGGTCGAACCAGTAGATGCGATGATCAGCCAATTTATTGACGCTGGGGCGAGCTATATCACCTTTCACCCTGAGGCCAGCAAGCACGTTGATCGATCTCTACAGATGATCCGCGACGGCGGCTGCAAAGCCGGCTTGGTATTCAACCCTGCTACCTCATTGGATGTTCTGGAGTACACCTTGGAAAAGGTTGATATGGTTCTGTTGATGAGCGTCAATCCAGGTTTCGGTGGGCAGAAATTCATTCCCGCAACGTTAGATAAGCTCCGTAAAGCACGCGCAATCATCGATCAGTCCGGACTTGATATTCGCCTTGAGGTAGATGGTGGTGTTGGTCTGAGTAATATCCGCGAAGTGGCCGAAGCGGGAGCCGATACGTTCGTTGCGGGTTCGGCGATTTATAACACTGAAGACTACACGGCGACGATCGCTGCGATGCGTGCCGAGCTGGCGTTAGCTAAGCGTTGAAATTTGTTCGCTCTATAACATTTGGAATGCCTCCTATAACCCACGGTTTTAGTGGTTTATATGGGGTTTTTCTTTGTTAAAAGCTGGGGTACACTCGGGGTTAAGTAATGATATTTAACTAACGTCGGGCTGCTATGACTACCTCGCTTTTTATGAACTCACCCCTAATCCTTCGATGGCGAAGCTAAACGGACGCATTTTCCTGTCACTGCTAGTCGTTTAACTATTGCTGAGTTCCCTATGAAACCCGATTCGTTCTTCCAATTTGGCCGTCAAGGCTATAATTATGTCCCACTTGTACGCGAAGTTGTCGCTGATCTCGATACGCCTGTCTCTTGCTATTTAAAACTTGCTAATGATCCCTATAGTTTTCTGTTCGAATCCGTTGAAGGGGGTGAAAAATGGGGGCGTTATTCCATTATTGGTTTGCCTTGTGAGGAGATCTTAAAGGTTTATGGCAAACGGATAGAAATCTTCCGCAACGGTGGGCTTATTGAAGCCTTTGAAGTCAGCAATCCGCTGGACTATATCGATGAATATCGCAACCAATTCAGCGTTCCTGAGATAGAAGGTCTGCCGCGCTTCCACGGCGGTTTAGTTGGCTATTTCTCCTATGATACGGTGCGCTTAGTCGAGCCTAAGTTGCAGGGTGTAGAACTCGTCCGTGAGATTGACACTCCTGATATATTAATGATGCTCGCGAGAGATGTAATAGTATTTGATAGCTTATCGGGGACGCTGAAGATCATTACTCACGCTAATCCAACGGCGAGCAATGCCTACGAGCAAGCGCAGGCGCGCCTAGAATCAATTGAAGCCAAGTTAAAATCGGCACAGACTTCAGTGGGTCATATTTCACTGGATGATGACGCGACCATTGAAGATGAAGTCCAACTGCACACCAGTGAAGCCGACTTTAAAGCGGCCGTAAATCAGGTTAAGGAGTACGTGCTTGCAGGCGATACGATGCAAGTTGTGCTATCCCAACGGATGTCCATGGCCTTTAAACACTCGGCGACTGACCTCTACCGCGCCTTACGTCTGCTAAATCCATCACCTTATATGTACTGCCTTAATTTAGAGGATCACCATGTGGTGGGTTCGTCACCGGAAATTCTAGCTAGATTGGAGCAGGGTGAAGTCACCGTCCGACCTATTGCCGGTACCCGCAAGCGTGGTAAGACGGAAGCTGATGACCAAGCGCTACAGGCTGATTTATTGGCAGATCCTAAGGAGATTGCTGAGCACCTGATGTTGATCGATCTCGGGAGGAATGATGTGGGACGCGTCGCGCAGAGCGGCAGTGTAAAACTCACTGAAAAGATGGTGGTTGAACGTTACTCGCACGTGATGCACATCACCTCTAATGTCACCGGGAAATTACGTGACGGTCTAGGTTGTATGGATGTCCTTCGAGCTGCTATGCCAGCAGGCACGCTAAGCGGTGCACCAAAGGTACGAGCGATGGAAATCATCGATGAATTGGAAACTAGTCACCGCGGTATCTACGGTGGAGCGGTGGGCTATATTGGCTGGAATGGCAACATGGACACAGCTATTGCAATTCGCACCGCCGTGCTAAAGGGCGAGCGACTTTATGTTCAGGCTGGTGCTGGCGTAGTCGCCGATTCGCAACCAGACTTGGAATGGCAAGAAACTCGAAATAAGGCACGCGCCGTGCTGCGAGCAGCCTCAATGCTAACGACTAACACGGAGCAGCAGGCATGATTTTAATGATCGATAATTATGACTCCTTCACCTACAACATTGTGCAGTATCTAGCTGAGCTGAAGGCTGACGTTAAAGTTATTCGAAATGATGAGTTGTCAGTTGCCCAGATTGAGGCGCTGCAGCCAGAGAAAATAATCATTTCACCCGGCCCCTGCACCCCGAATGAAGCGGGTGTCTCCATGGCTGTCATTGAGCACTTTAAGGGGAAGCTTCCTATCCTGGGCGTCTGTTTAGGGCATCAAAGTATCGGCCAAGTATTCGGTGGCAAAATTATTCGCGCCGCGCAGGTGATGCACGGTAAGACTAGTCCTATTTACCACCGCGATGTTGGTGTTTTTGCAGGGCTTCCACAGGGCTTTACGGCCACCCGATATCACAGCTTGGTGATTGACAAAGCGTCGGTGCCCGATTGTCTGGAAGTGACCGCATGGACTCAAGATGAGCATGGCAACATGGAAGAAATCATGGGAATTCGCCACCGCGAGTTAGATATTGAAGGGGTGCAATATCATCCAGAATCAATTCTCTCACAGCATGGTCATGATCAGTTTGAACGATTCTTAAAGGGAGCGCGCTAATGGCGGTCAAAACGGCACTCGAGTACTTGCTGAATAATCAGCCTCTCAGCAACGATCAGATGCGAGCAGCCATGCTTTCGCTAATGAGTGGAGAAGTATCCAACGAGTTAATCTCGGGATTCTTGGTGGCGTTAAGGCTTCGAGGTGAATCGCCGGGTCAGATTGCCGCCGCAGCAGGAGTGATGCGTAGCTTAATGTCGCCGGTAGAGATTAAGTCTCAGAATGCTGTAGATATCGTGGGAACCGGCGGTGATGGCGCCAATCTGTTTAATGTTTCTACGGCGGCTTCGGTAGTGGTGGCCGCCGCAGGTGTTACGGTGGCGAAGCATGGTAATAGAAGCGTATCCAGTAGTTCCGGTTCGGCCGATGTATTGGAAGCGGCTGGGGTTAACTTGAACCTTCAAGGCGCTGCGTTGGCACGCTGTATTGACGAGGTGGGGCTGGGCTTCATGTTCGCCATTAATCATCATCCGTCAATGAAGTACGCCATTCCAGCAAGAAAGGCCTTGGGTGTTCGCACCGTATTTAATCTGTTGGGACCGCTAACCAATCCTGCGGCTGTCCGTCGCCAAGTGGTTGGCGTATTTGACCCAGCCTGGGTTGTTCCGGTGGCTCAGGCGCTGATGGAGCTAGGGTCCGAGCATGCCATCGTGGTGCATTCGGGTGACGGGCTTGATGAGTTCTCGCTAGCCGCGAGTAATTCAGTTGCTGAACTTCGCGATGGTGTAATCCATGAGTACCAATTATCCGCCAGTGATGTGGGCTTAGAGACGTTAGCTGATATCAGCGCACTCTGCGTCAATGGGCCGGCAGGGAGTTTGTCGATGTTACAGCAGGCGCTGAAGGGTGATCATGAATCGGCCGCACAGATGGTAGCGTTTAATGCCGGTGCGGCGCTCTATGTTGCCGGTGCTGCAGATTCTATTAAAGAGGGCGTTACCGTTGCATTGGATGTGATCGCCTCGGGCGTTGCCAGTGAAAAGTTAAAGGAATTAGCTGAGTTTAGTCAGCTGTTAGGAGAGTTTTCGTGAGCGTACCCACGGTATTAGAAAAGATTGTCGCGCATAAGTTGATGGAAGTCGAAGAGCGGAAGCGCCTCTTGCCTCAGGAAAAGTTAACGTTAATGCTTAACGAACTTAGGCCGTGTCGCGGTTTTGTGGCTCAGCTGAAAGATCGCGCAGAAAAGTTGGGTGCTGGCGTGATTGCCGAGGTGAAAAAGGCGTCACCGAGTAAAGGTATTATCCGCGAGAATTTTATCCCAAAGGAAATCGCCAGAGCCTACGAAGATCATGGTGCAGCCTGTTTGTCGGTACTCACTGATATCGCCTTTTTTAAGGGATCTGATGACTACCTAAAACAGGTTCGCGAAGAGGTTGATTTGCCTATTCTGCGCAAGGATTTTGTTGTTGATGCGTACCAGATTTGGGAATCAAGACTACTTGGTGCGGACTGTATTTTGCTTATTGTGGCGATTCTTTCCGATGAGCAATTAGCTGAATTCCACGGTTTAGCTACAAAGCTTGGAATGGATGTGCTCATCGAAGTTCACGATGCGGATGAATTGGAGTCTGCGTTGCGCGTCAATCCGAGCTTAGTTGGGATTAATAATCGTAATCTGCACAATTTTGAGACCTCGTTAGAAACCACAACTGCATTGCTTGAGCGTATTCCGGAAGGTTGTACCGTCGTGACGGAAAGCGGTATTCACACCGCTGAAGACGTAGCCTTGATGCGAGCAAATAATGTCTCAGCATTCTTGGTCGGCGAGGCATTTATGCGGGCGGAGAACCCGGGGCACCAGTTGGCAAAATTGTTTTTTCCAGCGGCTTAGGGACGGGTAGCTCAAGAGTCAAGCGAATTTCTGTGATTTTGAGCGCTGCATCATTGAAGGCTAAAGGGGGCTTCACTCAACGAGTTTCTGTATTAGCATGCTCGGCTGATCGTACCCCTTAAATGATGACTATGGTCTAGGTTCGATAAGCCAAGGTCGTCATAACCTTTGCCACCTCAGACATTCCTCGTTTAATGGGTGCAGGGAACTCATAACCCCCAGCGGCCAACGCCGCCTCACCATGGCGAAGTTCATCCTCATGCATCTGCTCTAGCACCGCCCGAGTTCGTTGATCGTCTTCAGGGAGCTTCTCTAGATGAGAGCTTAGGTGTCCACAGACTAAGTCTTCAGTTGCCGCAACAAAGCCCAGGCTGACTTTATCCGAGACAAGCCCAGCAGTAGCTCCAATGGCGAATGACATGCCATACCAAAGCGGGTTGAGAATGCTCGGTTTAGCATCTAGCTCGTTAAGACGCTCTTCACACCACACCAAGTGGTCAACTTCTTCGGCTGCAGCGTGCTCCATTTCCTGGCGAACTTCCGGCAGCTTTGCAGTGAGAGCCTGGCCTTGATAAAGCGCCTGAGCACAGACTTCACCCGCGTGGTTTACGCGCATCAGGCCGGCAACGTGAGCACGCTCAGAATCATTCAGTTCACAATGAGGTTGTTGCCGGGCAGGAGAGGGGCGGTCACTTGCCTGTTCACCGGCGGCGATAGTACGAAGCGCTCTATCGCTTTGGGTGATAAATTTATCAATGACACTTAGATTAATCATGCAGCGGGCTCCTTGATCACAATCTCATGGGTGATATTCACCCCACCGCGAGTTAGCATAATAGAGGCGGAGCAATACTTTTCGGACGAGAGTTTGACCGCACGTTCCACTAGGGCAGTCTTAATATTACTGCCGGTAACGATAAATCTCAGGTGGATATCGGTGAACACAGCGGGTGTCTCATCGGCTCGATTGGCGCTGACTTCTACATCAACGGCGCTCACATCTTGCTTCGCTTTCTTAAGAATACCTACTACATCGAAGCTGGCGCACCCTGATAATCCCATCAAAATGAGCTCCATTGGGCGTGCTCCTGCGTTCTCACCGCCGGAATTCGGCGGGCCATCCATAAGAACTTGATGGCCACTGCCCGATGTTGCTAAGAACTTAACGTCGCCCTGCCAACTGAGTTTAGATTCCATTTTTTGCTTCCAAATCAATGCATTAAGGAGTTTTAGCTAATATAACATAAAGAAAATTAGAGCCTAGTTCACAAACAAATGATTTATCGTCTGAAACTAGTGGTCATGTTAGTTTGATTAATCTCATAATACCGATAAGATAAACAATAATAACTTTAAACCTAGGAGCTATACGTATGGTCTCAAGTTTTCGGCCCATTATTTCGCCGGTAGACAAGTTTAGCGACTTCTTGAATCACTGCCATCGTCGCCGTTACCCTGCAAAGAGTACGGTAATTTATGCTGGTGATCGGCCCGACGCGCTGTACTTTATTATCAAAGGTTCTGTAACCGTATTGATTGAAGATGAGGACGAAGGTCGCGAGATGATCGTTGCCTACCTTAATTCTGGTGATTTCTTCGGTGAAATGGGCCTATTTAGTGAAGAGCCTACTCGCTCTGCCTGGGTCCGTGCAAAAACGGAATGTGAAGTTGCCGAAATTAGTTTCGCCCGCTTCCGTGAAGTCAGCCACCAACACCCGGAAGTTTTAGAGGCGCTTTGCCAGCAGATGGCTCATCGTCTTCGCGAAACTACTCAGAAAGTGGGTAATCTAGCGTTCTTAGATGTGACCGGTCGCGTAGCACGTACGTTGCTGGATTTGGCGAAACAGCCGGATGCGATGACACACCCAGATGGTATGCAGATCAAGATCACTCGTCAGGAAATTGGTCGTATCGTTGGTTGTTCACGTGAGATGGTAGGCCGAGTCCTAAAGAATCTTGAGGAGCAGGAACTGGTTTCAGTTAGTGGCAAGACTATGGTGGTATACGGAACTCGCTAATTGCTTACTCGAATTTGTACCGGCCAATAAAAAAGCAGCCCTCAAGGCTGCTTTTTCGTTTCCGAGATTCGCCGCTAGCGAATGGCTTTAAAGCCAATATCAGTGCGGTGATACTCGTCTTCCCAAGTAATCTTCTCTACGCCGTTATAGGCTGCTTGCTGCGCCTCGGCAACCGTGTCGCCAAGCGCAACAACGCACAGTACTCGTCCGCCCGCGGTGACTACCTCTTCACCTTGGATGGCTGTACCTGCGTGGAAGACTTTACTGACGGTGTCGGCGTTTTCGATACCCGAAATAACCCGAGACTTCGCATAGCTGAACGGATAACCGCCTGCAGCCATCACTACCCCCAGTGCATAACGTTCGTCCCACTCAGCCGATTCGTTGGCGAGCGAACCTTGAGTGGCTGCTAAGCAATGGGCTACCAGGTCACTCTTCATGCGCGACATGATGGGTTGAGTTTCAGGGTCACCAAAGCGAACATTGAACTCTAGAACCTTAGGGATGCCATCAGCGTCAATCATCAAGCCGGCGTAGAGGAAACCACGGAAGTAATTTCCCTCGGCGTTCATTCCTTTTACCGTTGGATAGATCACTTCCTTCATCACTCGCTGGTGCATTGCGCTATCCACTAACGGCGCTGGTGAGTAGGCACCCATACCGCCAGTATTCGGGCCTAAATCACCGTTGTCACGGGCTTTATGGTCCTGGCTGGTGGCCATCGGCAATACGTCTTCGCCGTCTACCATCACGATAAACGAAGCTTCTTCGCCGGCGAGGAATTCCTCAATCACAACACGACTTCCGGCATCGCCAAAGGCATTGTCTTGAAGCATGTCCGTAACGGCTTGCTTTGCCTCGTCGGTACTCTGAGCTACGACCACGCCCTTACCTGCTGCCAAGCCATCAGCTTTGACAACGATTGGTGCGCCTTTCTCATCAATATAAGCATGCGCAGGGGCAACTTCCGTAAAGACCTCATAGAAGGCGGTTGGAATATCGTGGCGCGCGAGGAAGTCCTTAGCAAACTGCTTAGATCCTTCTAATTGTGCGGCGCCTGAACGTGGCCCGAAGATTGCTAAGCCTGCCGCTTCAAAGGCATCTACCATACCATCTACTAACGGTTGCTCCGGACCAACGATAGTTAGACCGATGTTATTTTCCTTCGCCCAATTAATCGCTTCAGCGTGGTTGCTGACGTCAAAACTAACGTTGCTGAGTTGTGGATCAAGTGCCGTGCCGGCGTTACCCGGTGCGACAAATACATGCTCTGCAAGTGGGCTCTGAGCACACTTCCATGCCAGGGCGTGCTCTCGACCACCGCTACCAATAACTAATATGTTCATATTTTATCTCCTTAGTGGCGGAAGTGACGAACGCCGGTAAATACCATGGCGATACCATGTTCGTCCGCCGCGGCGATAACTTCTTCGTCGCGCATTGAACCACCCGGTTGAATGATCGCCTTAATACCGGCAGCGGCCGCAGCGTCAATACCATCTCTAAACGGGAAGAAGGCGTCAGAGGCCATTACTGAGCCCTCAACAACTAAGTTTTCGTCAGCCGCCTTAATAGCCGCAATTTTAGCGGAGTAAACGCGGCTCATTTGTCCTGCGCCCACACCAATCGTCATGCCATCATTCACATAGACGATAGCATTGGATTTCACGTAGTTGGCAACGTTCCATGCGAACAGTAAGTCACGGATTTGCTCCTCAGTTGGGGCAATCTTACTAACGATTTTAAGATCATCTGCAGTAATAGGTTTAAGGTCGCGATCTTGAATAAGTAGTCCGCCGTTGACGCGTTTAAAGTCATAGGCAGCGCCTTGCTCAGTTAAGTCGCCACAGCTCAGAAGACGAACATTCGCCTTCGTAGCAACCACTGCAGCAGCTTGGTCACTCACACTCGGAGCGATAATAACTTCAACAAATTGGCGATCGATAATCGCTTGGGCGGTGTCTGCATCGAGTTCTCGGTTGAATGCGATAATACCGCCAAAGGCCGAAGTTGGGTCAGTACTAAAGGCGCGATCATAAGCATTTAAGATATTCGAACCAATCGCGACACCACAGGGGTTTGCGTGCTTAACAATTACACAGGCTGGCTCTTCGAAGCATTTAACGCATTCAAGTGCGGCGTCAGTATCCGCGATGTTATTGAATGACAGTGCTTTACCATTGAGCTGAACTGCGCTGGCAACACTGGCTTCCTTTAAGTCGTGTTCGCGATAGAACGCTGCGCGCTGATGTGGGTTCTCACCGTAACGGAGGTCTTCAGTTTTAACGAACTGACGATTGAATGTGGTTGGGAAGGCGTCGCTTGGCGCGTCGTCCTCTAGTGCTCCCAGGTAGTTAGCGATAGCACCGTCGTAATCTGCGGTATGGGCAAAGGCCTTTGCGGCGAGCTCGCGTTTCAATGCGGTGCTTAAACCCTTGTCTGCCTTGAGTTCGTCAATGATACGGCCGTAGTCGCCCGCATCAACAACAATGCCCACATATTTGTGGTTCTTGGCCGCTGCACGAACCATGGTTGGGCCACCGATATCGATGTTCTCAATAGCATGGTCAAGCGAACAGTCAGGCTTAGCGATGGTTTCGCGGAATGGGTAGAGGTTTACCACGACCATGTCGATGTAGCCGATACCATGCGTTGCTGCAGTCTCGTCATCTTGGCCACGACGCGCAAGAATACCGCCGTGAATGGTTGGGTGAAGCGTTTTAACTCGACCATCCATGATTTCTGGGAAACCTGTGACCTTAGCCACTTCAGTAACAGCAATACCCTCGTTGCTTAGTAGCTTAAACGTTCCGCCAGTGGAGAGAATTTCTACACCTTGAGCAACGAGTTCACGAGCAAAATCGACGACACCTGATTTATCTGACACGCTAATTAGCGCGCGTTTAACAGCAGTTACTGACATGAGAGCCTCTAGTAGTGGTACATAGTAAAGGTGGAATTTTACAAAAACGACGGCAACATGTCGCAGGAACTATTACCATTTGCAGCGTTAGTTTTTCAGATGAGAAAAGAGGGCGAAGATAGGGGATCTTTGGGGGCGAAGCGAAAGGCTTGACGACCCCCAAGGAGAGGGCTTAAAGCATATCGTAACGTTTGAGCTTTTTACGAAGCGTTCCTCGGTTGAGGCCCATGATACTGGCAGCGCGAGATTGGTTATTCTTGGTAAACTTCATCACCGCTTCTAAAAGAGGCTCTTCAACTTCATTCATGACCATGTCATAAATTTCGCTGGGCTCCTGACCTTCTAAGGCCTTGAAATAATTGCGCATTGAACGGGCTACCGAGTCGCGTAATGTTGGATAATCTTCAACGTTGGCCTCGGTGGCCTTTAACAGCTGTTCACTCATGCTCTGAGTTCCTCTCCTATTAGGTCTTCTTATTAGCTAAAGAAGTTACAAATTGTTTGTAGTTGTTCTGTTTCATCGTCGATGCTGTTAAACATCTTTATAAATTCTCGATCTGCACCTACTGGTTTCAAATACCAGTTCACGTGCTTGCGCGCAATTCTGTAGCCCATAACGGGACCGTAGAATTCATGCAGCTGTTTGATGTGATCGAGGAGAATCTCAGCTTGTTCGGTTTGACTAATGGTTGGTAAGTGCTCACCGTTGGCTAAAAAATGATTGATTTCACGAAATAACCACGGGTTCCCCTGTGCGGCTCTGCCAATCATCACTGCTTTAGCGCCGGTGAATTCTATCACTTCTTTTGCCTTTTCCGGCGTCTCTATATCACCGTTTGCGGCGACAGGGATATCAACGGCCTCAACAATCTGACGAATGGTTTCATATTCGGCCTCGCCTTGGTATTTACAGGCCCGAGTACGACCATGAACGGCAAGAGACTTGATTCCTGCATCTTCGGCAATCCGCGCAATCGTCACACCATTACGCTGATCTGGAGACCAGCCCGTTCGGATTTTCAACGAGACGGGAACGTCCACGGCGGCTACCACGGCATGAAGGATCTCCGTTACTAATGCCTCGTCCTTTAACAGAGCAGATCCGGCGGCCTTCTTACAAACCTTCTTGGCGGGACAGCCCATGTTAATGTCAATAATCTGAGCGCCAAGCTGTTGGGTCATCTGCGCCGCATTGCCTAACATTTCAGCGTCACCTCCGGCAATCTGAATCGCCTTCGGTGTGACTTCATTGTCGTGACGAAGCCGGTGTCGGCTTTTGGTAGAGTTCCATAGCGATACGTCGGATGTCAGCATTTCACCCACCACGAGGCCCGCACCCATGCGATGACATAAGCGACGGAACGGTAAGTCGGTGACGCCTGCCATGGGGGCAAGTATGGTTGGGTTGGATAACTGATAGGGACCTATGGAATACATCTCAATAGCCATTTGTTCTGGGCGAGCGATTCTAGCTTATGACGCCGCTAAGCAAAAGAAGTTTGAGTGAAAATAGATCAGTTTTTTACGATGTAAGCCTGGTAGTTGGTTGCGATATCTCCAGGATCTGCAACATAGAGCTGAAGCTGGATGATTTCATTGGGCTCGAGCCGATCAATCGAGTCAGTCTTTACCAACTGGCTAATATCATAATTCAATGTTGCCACTGGAATGCCACTAGCGCTACTGAATTCTAATTGAAGCCCTGGAGCCCGCTGTGAAAAAGCGGCGCTATTACGCAGACTGATATTAACGTTTAGCAACCCCGCGGTGTTATCGGCTTCAATGTCGAAGGCAATGATTTCAATCGCTTTGACATCATCGTAGATCGGTAGTTCGCACTTGATGAGCTCGCAGGCTTGCTGATAATAGGGTCGATATTGCTCTATGGCAGACCAGGTGGGCAGCTTAAGCCACGCTATCTGCGCCCCCAAAATTACGATAAGTAACAGTGAGGTACTGCTCCAGAGGACGGTTGGTAAGCGGCTACGCTTCTCTAGCTGCAGATCCATTTCCGCAAGATGGGGCTGATATTCGTCATCATGTTGAAGGTATTCGGCTTCATCGTCTTCGTTACCGTATGAGTTGGTGTGCTCGTATTCACTATCGGGCAGTGTTTCTTCCTGTTCCGGTATGTTAGCGCGAATTGATTCATCCAGCTCGACCTCATGAGCAGTCTCGCCATCATCGATCTCGTCCAGCTCGGCATTATCCTCGGCAGCAATTGATTCGTTGCGGGTGGCCACTTCAGGGTTATCTGTGTGCTGTGGCTCTGGCTGAAGCGGATAATCACTGTCCGCTTCTTGAGAATTCGCTTCTTGAGAGTCTGAATCTTCGGAGTCAGCTTCTTGAGAGTCAGCTTCTTGAGAGTCCGCTTTGTCAGAGACCGATTCTTCAATAATTGCGTCCTCAGCGGAGCTATCATCAGTAATCGATGTTGGGTTGATCGCATCTTGCGAATCTAGGTCCGCTAAGTCCTCTCGGTCCCTCGCTTCATCTAGATTATCTGCGGAATTGGGTGCGCGAGAACTGTCGTCAATGCAGGTGTCGTCAGAGCTTGATTCCTCGTTGGGATCAGGACTGACGTCTAATTCTTCCAACTCGGCGTCGTCATTGAAAGGATGCTGCGTTTGGCTAAGCACCTCGACAGTCGGGATGTCACTAAAGTTGATGTCTTCAAACCGTTCCCCATTTGATGATGTATCATCGGAAGCGTTGAGTTTTAGATCGGCAAAAAACTCAGAACCAATAGTGGGTTCTTGACGTTCCTGGGCTTTTGGCGAATCTTTTCCCTCCGGCTTATCGAGAGATTCCTGCCGATCTTGAGGCGCGGCTGTTATTTCGTTTGATTGCTCGTGCTCATCCAGCTCAAGGTCTGGTTCTAGCGATTTAAAATCAGACTCAGACTCATACTCAGATGTTTCGTCGTCAACGTTAGTTGAAGGTTTGTCAGCCTCATCGTCTTTGAGTTCGGAGGTTGAAGGCTCAGCTAACGCTACCATTGCCGAAGCTTGGTAGTCAGAACCTGTTTGTTCTAGGCCTGCAGCGTCGTCGGACGATGACGTCGCATAGTCGAAGCTGGAGAGACCCGCCGATGGAGCGCTAGCGCGATGGTGAGACGAAGAATCCAATGGACTGGTTAAGTCTCCCTGCGCCTCGGGATAATCATCTTCGTTACTCACAACTTGATCCGCAAGAAGTGAATTTAGCTCACTGTCGATTTCACGGAAGATATCATCGTCGATTTCAGGGAGTTCGTCGTCGGTTAGAGCTCGCTCTGCATCAAGTTCAGCGAGTGCAATGAGTTCGTCATCCAACCAATCGGCAGAGTCAATTTGCCCAGGTTGAACCGGAGTGATGTCGTCTACAGCGTACGCGAGGTCTTCGAAGTAACCCTCAAATTCCACGTTATCCGTAATGGGTGATACCTGAGAAGCGGTACTAAAAACCTTTTGGCATGAACCACAGCGCACGTGACCATCTGCTTGGGCTAGCATAGCTTTGCTCACATAGAAGCGAGCCTTGCAGGCGGGGCAGAACACGATGTAGTTGTTTGTCTTGCTCATGTTTTTAAGGTGCTTAGTTTATTCTTGTTCCATCGAGTCTAGCCCATCCGTCTTGCAGGGTCACGGGATTCCACTTGATGGCGTGCTCATAGGATTTAGCCACGATCTCAGCTTGCTCTGCGAGAAGTCCGCTGAGCACAATTTTGCCGCCCAGTTTAGTTTGCCCAATGAGTTTATCTGATAAGGCCTCCAGCGGACCAGCAAGAATGTTGGCGATTGTGACATCGGCCAGAACCTCAGGCGCACCCTCGGGGAGAAATACACTGATGCGGCTGGGGTCTATGCGGTTGCGGGTCGCGTTTTCGTAGGTCGCATCCACTGCTTGGGGGTCGATATCGACGCCGACAGCGGTGTCTGCACCCAGCAGCAGCGCAGCAATAGCTAAAATGCCACTACCGCAACCAAAATCTAATACCAGCTCACCACTCCAAGATTGTTCGTCAAGCCACTTTAGACACAGCGAGGTAGTGGGGTGGGTTCCCGTACCAAACGCCAAGCCTGGATCAAGCATTAGGTTCACGGCATTGGGGTTAGGCGCTGCCTTCCAGCTAGGGCAAATCCATAGACGCTCGCCAAACTGCATGGGATGGTAATTGTCCATCCATGCGCGCTCCCAATCCTTGTTCTCAAGGATCTCCGCGCGGTAGCTAGGGAGCTCGCCGGTCCAATGCTCTTGGATGACATTGATCAAGGCATCGACATTAATGTCGGCGTCATACAGTGCAGTAATCTGAGTGTTAGACCATAGCGGTGTTTCGCCAACACCAGGCTCGAGAACTGGCTCATCTTCGTTATCGCGAAGCGTGATTGCGTGTGATCCGGTGGCCAAAAGAAGATCTTCGAAGGCTTCGACATCACTACGTTGTAAATCGAACTTAATTTGCAGCCAGTTCATGGTATTCATGTCCTCAGAAAGTAATGAGGAGAGTTTAACAGCTCCAATAAAAAAGGCGCAGAACAATCTGCGCCTCAGATGTGGGTAGCGTAACGACTACATTCCCAATTTCTTCTCAAGATAGTGGATGTTGATACCACCTTTCATGAACTCTGTATCGGTGACTAGGTCAACCTGAAGAGGAATGTTGGTCTTAATACCCTGAACTACCGTTTCGCCTAATGCCCGCTCGGTTCGCTTTAACGCCTCTGCACGGGTATCGCCCCAGCAGATGACTTTAGCAATTAACGAATCGTAGTTAGGTGGCACGGTGTAGCCACTGTAAAGGTGCGAGTCAACACGAACACCTAGGCCACCTGGTGCGTGAAATACATCAACTTTACCTGGGCTTGGTAGAAAGCGCTCAGGATCTTCAGCGTTGATACGACACTCGAAGGCGTGACCTTTAATTTCGATCTGGTCCTGGGTATAAGACAGTGGGAGACCCGCTGCAATAAGTAGCTGCTCTTTAACAATGTCTACACCCGTCACCATTTCCGTTACCGGGTGCTCAACCTGAACTCGGGTGTTCATCTCAATGAAATAGAACTTACCGTTTTCGTAGAGGAACTCGAAGGTGCCGGCGCCCGCGTAACCAATCTTCTTACAGGCATCCGTACAGGCTTTTTGGACTTGAACGCGAGCTTCCTCATCAATGAATGGTGCTGGCGCTTCTTCAAGCACCTTTTGATGACGGCGCTGAAGTGAGCAATCGCGGTCACCCAAGTGAATAGCGTTACCGTGCTTGTCTGACAGAACTTGAATCTCAACGTGGCGAGGAGTCTGCAGGAATTTCTCCATGTAGACCGTATCATCGCCGAACGCTGCCGCGGCTTCGGCTTTTGTTACCGCAATAGAGTTGATGAGTTCAGATTTCTCGTGAACAACGCGCATACCTCGACCACCACCGCCAGCAGCGGCTTTAATGATAACGGGTAGGCCAATTTCGTCGGCGAGACGTTCATTACGAGCAGGGTCGTCGTTGAGTGGTCCGTTGGAGCCAGGCACGGTTGGTACTTGCGCTTCAATCATTGCTTCAATCGCAGCAACTTTGTCGCCCATTTTACGAATCACCTCAGCGCTAGGGCCGATAAAGGTGAAACCGCTATTTTCGACTTGCTCCGCGAAATCTGCATTTTCAGCGAGGAAACCGTATCCAGGGTGAACAGAGTCTGCACCCGTAATTTCCATGGCTGCGATAATAGCCGGAATGTTCAGGTAGCTCTGTGGCGACGGATTCGGACCAATGCAAACGGACTCATCAGCCAGTCTAACGTGCTTAAGGTCGCGATCCACAACGGAGTGCACAGCTACAGTTTTGATGTCGAGCTCTTTACAGGCTCGCAAAACTCGAAGTGCAATCTCGCCGCGGTTTGCGATGAGAACTTTCTTCAACATAAGTGAAACCTCGAATTAAGCGATAACGATAAGTGGCTGGTCGAACTCAACTGGAGAACCATCTTGAACAAGAATAGCTTCTACCACGCCAGATTTATCAGCTTCGATCTGATTCATCATCTTCATTGCTTCAACGATACATACCACGTCACCGGCTTTTACCGTTTGTCCTACTGTGACAAATGGGGCTGAACCAGGCGCTGGTGCGCCGTAGAAAGTACCGACCATAGGCGACTTCAGTGCGTCAACTGGTGCGGCTGCTTCTACTGGAGCTGCTGCTGGGGCAGGTGCTGCTGGGGCAGGTGCTGCTGCAGGCGCGGCTGCTGGAGCCATCACTGGCGCGGCAACTGGCGCAACGGCTACGCCACTTCCACGGCTGATGCGAACCGATTCTTCGCCTTCTTTAATTTCAATTTCACCGATATCTGATTCTTCGAGCAGTTCGATTAGTTTCTTAATTTTACGAATGTCCATGACTTTTAACTCTCTAATTAGGTGAGCGGAAACAAAATTATTTCAATCAGTGGTGTGCTAAGGCGTTTATGATACCGGTTAGTGCCACGTCGTAACTTTGTGGACCAAAACCAACAACAACGCCTTGGGCGATATCACTGAGGAATGAGTGATGACGAAACTCCTCACGGCTATGAGGGTTCGACAAATGAATTTCAGTAAACGGAATGCCAACCGCCAAAAGCGCGTCGCGAAGGGCAACGCTAGTATGGGTATAGGCAGCTGGATTGATCAGAATGTGGCAAATGCCTTCGCCCGCAGCCTGCTGGATGCGATCGACCAAGGCGCCTTCATGATTACTTTGAAAGCTAAACAACTCATGGCCCGATGATTCAGCGATAAGACGCATTCGGGCGTTAATGTCTTCCAAGCTATCGGAACCATAAATTTCAGGCTCACGTGTGCCGAGAAGGTTGAGGTTGGGACCATGTATAAGTAACAGCGAAGACATTTCTGTGACCAGTCAGTTCTGATTTCTGCCAATTCTGCAGTAAAATCAGAACTCTGTCCAATAAAATGTCCAACTTCGGTGTAGTTTGATGAAATTTGTAGCATTTAGCGGCATTTTAAAACGCTCGTTTAAGTGTTTTCTCCTACTTAAACGCGATCTACTCTGCTGAAATAGTCTCTAGAATAATGTTTTTAGAGAGTAATTGTGGCAGTACGATACCGGCCTCGCCGGCATTCGGGTAGTAGACATAAAGCGGAACACCGGCGCGGCCATAACTACTAAGGTAGCGGCTGATATTTTCATCGGCGGAGGTCCAATCGGCCTCCATGAGGGTGACGTTGTTGGCCGTAAACTCGGTTTGTATTTCCTCGTCGTTCAATACCCGCTTGTTAGCCAGGCAGGTGATGCACCAAGCAGCGGTAACGTCAACGAACACTGGACCTGCTTGTCGTGCTTCAGTTAAAGCAACTTCTGAGTAGCTCACCCAATTGCTGGAGCTCGGCGCACTCGGTTTAGCAGCGTACACCGCAAGTAATAAAAATACTAAGCCCGACAGCTTTGCACCCTTTGATTTCATGTTAATTAACCAGAGTCCCATGGCTATCAGCAGCGCGCCAAAGGCAATCATCGTTAACCCCGTAACACCGGTTTGCTGGCCAACTACCCAAAGCAGGTAAAGTGCCGTGGCGAGGAGAGGGAAAACCATAAATTCGCGAACCTTTACCATCCAAAGGCCTGGTCTTGGCAAGCGTTGAATGAGTCCTGGCCAGTAGCTCAGTACGAGAATTGGCGCTGCCATGCCGAAGCCGATGGCGATAAAGATAGCAAAGGTGGCAGCCGCGGATTGCGTGAGTGCAGCACCCATTGCAGCGCCCATAAAGGGTGCGGTGCACGGGCTTGCTACAACAACCGCTAGTAGCCCCGTGAAGAAACTCGCGGATTTTGAGTGGCCCTGTTGAAGTTCAGATCCGGCACCCATCAAACGCTGTGCTAACGGCATATCTAGTGCCAGAACTAGCGCCATCGCGACGAAAAGATAAATCAAGATTGTGACCATGATGGGAGACTGAAGATGGAAGCCCCAGCCAACTTGTTGACCCGCTAAAGCTAGGCCGACAATCACCGCGGCAAAAAGTAGAAAACTCAACACGACACCAGCGGTGTAAATCCAGGCGTGTTGTCGTGCAGAAGCCCCCGCATTGATGAAACTCGTGGCCTTTAGCGCGAGCACCGGGAATACGCAGGGCATTGCGTTGAGGATTAGCCCACCAAGAAAGGCAGAAAAGACCATTAGCCAAGAGAAGCTTGGTGTAGCGATAGGCGCCACGATAGAACTGGCCGCAGTGGTTTCGATTTCGTCGGTGGGTGAGAATTCGCCGTTACCCAAATATTCGAAATACCAAGTTTCAGGCGGATAGCATAAGCCCGCGTCGGCACAACCTTGGAAGGTCAGAACTAACATATCACCCACGTTGGGCGCGTCAGTTTGTGCGACCACATAAGCATTATCGTAAAACACCGAGAGTTCTTGATTGAAGAATTCATCGAACTTGATAATCGCCGTATCCGGGTAGTCAACATTGAGTGTTTGCCCGTTAAGAATGTGGGAAAATTGATGCTGATACAGATAGTATCCAGGTTCGGCTTCCCAGATAACGGATAACTCGCCATTACGCCATTCGGGTGATGCTTGGTAGGCTTCATCTACGGCTAGAAAGCTGGGTGCTGCCGGAAATGTCGCATTGTCGGAGAACTGGGCGAAAGCGGCCGTGCTCGCAAAGATAAGCAGCGATGCTAGCGTGAGAGTAATTTTGTGAAACATGTTGGCTAGTACCTACCTTTACAGCATATTTAGACGTATGAGGAGAACAGACGTTGTCCTCGTAAATTCGTAAGGCAGTGTAAACTGTCGGATGAGATTAAGAAATTGGGTATTTACCGCGATGGCAGGCTGGAATTCGACAAGCAGGAATCTCTTAGATTAATTCCCGCTTAGTCGTTTACCGTAGGAGATTGCATAGGCAGCTGAACGCATCATTAGTACTGGGTCGTCCGAAATTGCAAACCCTGAAGTGACTTGCACTGGGTCAAAGGTAAAGGCGTCGCATTGATTATCAGCGAAACTTTGAATAGTCATTTTTCCTAGATTAATTCGAGGCCGTTCCTCGGGCCAAAGTTGCCCAGGGTCGACGTCAGTATCTTCATCGGTCCCTATTTGGGCTTCCCAGTTAAATTCAATGTAGTCTGAGGCCAGTGCGGTTTCGAGCTCTGTGCGATATTGATCATCAGTTAGGCTTTCACCATCTTCGAGCAAACGCTCGCCACCGTCTGGTAGAAGTGTCCAGCGAAATTTTTGACGCTTATCACCTTTCATAAAGAAGAAAGTATGCACGCCATAATAGTTGGCTGATGCATAGCTGGAGGGAGCGTTGTGCGTCGCCATCCATACCGATCGAGCTGCAATAGCTGGAACTGACGCCACGTACTCACTCAGAGCTTGCTGGTCTACTGTTCCGTCGGGGCCAGGCTCGCTGAGTTCCAATAGTGTGAAAAAGTCTGCAGGCGTTGATCCGGCAAATAGCGGTACCGTTAATCCTGCTATATTGTGAACACTCCCATCGCTGGCAAAAAATCGTACGGCAGCACCTCGCGGACCACCCGCGTTATCGGAGAGGCTTGGGTTTCCTCCACCCAGGGAAAAACGCAGCAAGATCTTGCTCTCTTCGGTGAAGATTGGTGAGTCTGAGTAGTTATTCGATTCTGGAGTGAACGTGCCACTCAGGCAGATGCCTTTAGCATGAGCTTTGCGAACGCCAGCGTGTGTTCCGCTTTGCCTTTCGAAGAGGTTGATAAAGTCAAGTGCAGTGGGATCGGAAGTTGGGTTGGCAGTAACCGTCATTGAGGTTACGCCTATAATGATTGAAGAAAGCAGGCTTACTTTTATCACGAATTTAGCTCCGTATACGTCCGTGGGAACGTTGAGCTTAGTTGGTCGAGAAAAAGTGGCAAGTTCGCAGAAAAACTATTGATAGCGCGAGCGCGAGCACGATTTTTACAAACAGCTAGTCTAGTACCTACCCTCATGACTTATTTGATCGTATGATGAGAGCAGGCCTTGTCCTGGAAAATATGTAAGGGAGTGTAAACTGGCAGATGAGAACAAGAACTTGGATAATTATCGCGATGATGGTGTTGACCTCGACGGCCAGCGCTGACGTGTTGATAGCGAATGGAGAGGTAAGACTACCGCCCCCAGGAACCTCTGTTGCAGCGGCCTACTTCGAATTGAGAAATACCAGTGATGATGAGGTTGTGTTAGCCTCGATAGCATCAACTGCAGCGCGCCACACGATGTTCCATCGTGTTGAAAATGTGGATGGAGTGATGACAATGCGCCATGTCAATACCATTAAAGTACCCGCGAACTCGATGATTGAGTTTAGCCCTGGTGCTTTGCATGTAATGATGATGGGCGTTGGCGCATTAAAGGAAGGCACCGAACTTCAATTTGAACTGGTGCTGGAGTCAGGCGTAAGTATTGACTTTACACTGCCCGTTGTGGCGCAGTGAACGGAAACAGGGAAGAGGTATCAACGTGACGATTAAAGAACGATGGAATAATTGGCGCACAGATCAGGGTGATCGCGTGGACGGCGGCTTTTGGCGTTGGCTAATCATCATTTTAGGCGTTTATCTGGTGATCATGATGATAGTCGGAATCGTGGTTAGTTCAGAGCCTGACCCCTTCGATGTTCGTCAGGAATTTGCCGAACGTTATCCTGGCCAAGATCCGGTGATTGGCTCACTCACAACGCAGTCATTAATCGTGCAAATGGAGACGCTGCTCGATAAACCATGGGGATACACGGCTAACGATGTAACGCCGCCGGGTGTCTGGTTGGATAATATCCCTAATTGGGAATATGGCGCGTTGGTACAAATTCGTGATTTATCCAAGGCTATGCGAGAGCAGTTCTCTCGCTCGCAGACGCAATCTACTGAGGATGAAACGCTTAAAAAGGCTGAGCCTAACTTAAACTACAATCATCTTTCTTGGCTGCTCCCCGCTTCGGAAGGGCAATATCGAGATAGTGTTAGGTACTTAGAGGATTACTTAGAGCGCCTAAACGATGAGTCTAATCAACGAGCGCAGTTCTTTGCCAGAGCAGATAATTTGAACGCATGGTTGACGACGGTTGGGTCTCGCTTAGGTTCATACTCTCAGCGTTTGGCGGCCTCGGTGGGCGAAGCGCGAATAAATACTGACTTAGCGGGTGATACCGCGGCTCAACAGTCTACCGCGTCAGCTCAAATGGTCTACGTAGGTACGCCTTGGCTGGAAATTGACGACGTTTTTTACGAAGCACGAGGATACTGTTGGGGTCTGGCACAAACACTCAAAGCCATTGAGTTTGATTTTGCCGATGTACTGGAAAAGAAGCGCGCCCAAGCGAGTTTAGAACAAATTATTCGTGAACTTGAAGGTACTCAGCGAGAGATTTGGAGTCCGATGATTCTCAACGGAAGTGGTTATGGGATGCTGGCGAATCACTCGCTAGTCCTATCCAACTATATTTCGCGTGCTAACGCGGCATTAATTGACCTACGAGACCTGTTGAATAACGGATGAATCAGGGACTTCTACTGAGTCGAAACTGGCGTGATGTGGGTGGCTATCTTGTACTAGAGTTTTGGTTTGCCACCCAAAGTCAGCCTCAATGTATTCAAATACGGGGCGAACGCCCCGTTTTCTTTCTCAGTGATCATGATTATCAGCAGGCTGGCAATACGTTGAGGTTTGCCGTGGAATGCCGCAAACTGACTCTCAAGTCCTATGCTCAAGAATCGGTCTGGGGCGTTTACTTTAATGCTTGGTCTCGTCATCAATCAGCGGCCTACGAGTTGCTCGAGCAAGGTCTCTTCCCACTCGAATACGATATTAAACCACCTGATCGATTTTTGATGGAACGATTCATTCGTGGTGATGCAACTTGGACGGGCGGTGCCTTAGATTCCCGCGGTACACTCCGCAACCCCGACCTTAGACCCGCCAGAGTGGAACTGCCATTGAAGCTTCTCAGCTTTGATATCGAAACTAACGCCTACCAAAATACCATTATCTCCATTGCAGCGGTGACCCCAGAAGAGCGAGCGGTTTGGGTGGTGGGTCATGACACTAACGAACACTTTATTGGTGTTAGTAATGAACGAGCATGCATCGAAGCTTTTCTCAACTGGGTGCGCCAGGTTGATCCCGATATCTTGACCGGATGGAATTGTATTCAGTTCGATATGTGGATGATTCAACAGCGCTGCGAATCATTAGGCATCCCGTTTCGAATTGGGCGAGATAATGAAGCGGTGACCTGGAGAGAAGATCGAGATGAACGGCGATACTGCAAAGTGCAGGGACGAAGCATCATGGATGCGATGGATGGAATTAAATCAGCGGGATGGCACTTTAGTTCTCATAGTCTGGAATTTGTGTCACAGCAGTTGTTAGGCGACGGCAAACTCATAGGCGTTAGTCATGGTATTGACGAAATCATCTCGTGGCATCGTGAAGACCCCAGCCAACTGGCTAAATACAATGTGATCGATTGTGAGTTGGTCCTGCGGATCTTGGCGAAGACTGGCTTAGTCTCCTATCTCATTGAGCGAGCGCGCTTAACCGGAGCGGAGTTGGATAGGGTGGGAGGGTCAGTGGCGCAGTTCGAATTTCTCTATCTGCCTAGACTCCATCGTGCCGGTTACGTCGCGCCGCTTCAGGGGCAGCGGGAGTTCACCTTTGAGTCGCCCGGTGGCTTTGTGATGGATTCAATACCGGGCTTGTTTGAGCATGTTCTGGTGCTGGATTTTAAGAGCCTTTATCCCAGTATTATTCGAACCTTCTTTGTTGATCCCTGTGCACTGTGGGAGGCTGAAGCGAATCCTGGTGCGCCAGCGGTTCCCGGTTTCGATGGGGCGAATTTTCAGCGTGAAGCGAGTATTTTGCCGGGGATCATCGAATCACTTTGGCGTGCCAGAGATGAGGCTAAGGCTGCTGGAGATCAGGCCCGTTCCAGTGCGTTAAAGATTATTATGAATAGTTGCTACGGCGTATTGGGGTCCTCGGGATGCCGTTTTTTTGATCCTCGACTGGCCTCGAGTATTACTCGCCGGGGGCACGAAATTCTGCAGGAAAGTGCCCGCTGGATTGAAGCTCAGGGGCACAGGGTGATCTACGGTGATACCGATTCCGTGTTCGTAGAGCTAGTGGCTGAGAAACTTGATGATGCGGTAGCAAACAACTTAGGGAGAGCGTTGCAGAAGGGGCTTAATGACTTTTGGCAACAGCAACTTCGCGATCGATTCGAACTGCCTAGTCAGCTAGAAATTGAGTTTGAGACGCACTTTCAGCGCTTCTTTATGCCGACCATTCGCCATCAAGAGCAGGGCAGCAAAAAGCGCTACGCCGGTTTGGTAGGTGATAAGGTCGTTTTCAAGGGGCTGGAGAACGTTCGTTCAGATTGGAGCGTGTTAGCGCGTAGAGTGCAGGCCGAACTCTTTGAACGGGTATTTTTTGATTTGGACTGGAAGGCCTGGTTGATATCACTCACACACGACATGTACACCGGTGTATTTGACGATGAGCTGGCTTATCGCAAACGTCTGAGAAAGCCATTGGATGCCTACGATAAACAGATTCCGCCCCATGTTAAGGCCGCAAGGATGTTGTCAAGAAAGCCAAAGCGCGGGGATTGGATTGAGTACAGAATTACGCTATCTGGCCCAGAGCCAATAGGTATGTCTACTCGACAGATGGACTACGATCATTATCTCGAAAAGCAAATAGCGCCAGCAGTGGATTCACTACTGGCGGTATTTGGTGAGAGCCTAGAGGCGCTGGTTAGCCAACAGATTGGCCTCGACCTCTAGCGAATTGACTTCAGCCATTAGCTAATGGTGGCAGCTATGGCTTCGTGTTGCTCAGGCTTTAGACGCGGACCAAACTGAGAAACAACGGCACCACTGGCGGCGCTGGCAAGCTCACCCGCGAACTCCCAGCTTTTTCCCTGACAGATCGCTGCCAAGAAGGCGCCGGCGAACATATCGCCTGCGCCATTCGTATCGATCGCTTTAACCTTACTGGCAGAGTGGGTGCGATGAGTCTCGCCATCGAAGCTGACCGCGCCATCGGCGCCACGAGTAATCACGTACGCGGTACTGAACTGTGCAAGTGACTTGCCGGCATCTTCAAGGTTTTCAGTATTGGTGAATTGAAGTGCTTCCTGTTCATTACAGAAAAGCAGATCTACACCGTCACCAATGATTTGTAACATGCCTTCGCGGAAGAATTGCACCATCGCTGGGTCAGAGAGTGAAAGAGCAACTTTATTGCCCGCCGCACGAGCGACCTCACGAAGGCGAATGGCCGCTTTTCGGCCCGTTGCCGAAGTGACCTGGTATCCTTCTATATAAGCCCAGTCTGCCGAGGCTGCTGCAGATTCATCTAACTCTGCCACGGATAGTGTTTCACTAATTGCCAGGCAAGTATTCATAGTTCGTTCTGCGTCAGGCGTAATGAGTACTAAGCAACGCCCGGTGGTTCCTGCTGGATCGTTGAAGCCGGTATTGCTTTCGACACCTGCCGCGCGAAGATCAGCAGCGAAAAAGGCACCGTTTTCATCGTCCGCAACCTGACAGCAATAATAGCTTTTGGCACCGAAGTAGCTTGCAGCGATAATGCTATTGCAGCCCGAGCCGCCACTTGCACGAGATGCGACGGTGCCGCGATCATTAAGTTGATCGAGGGCTTCATGAAGACGGGCGTCGTCAACAAGACTCATAATGCCCTTATCAATATTCATGTCGATCAAGTCTTGATCAGTCACTTCTATTTCGGTGTCAACGAGGGCAGCACCTAGGCCAAAAATCTGGTAGTTGTTCATGTGGGCTCACATTTGATGATGTCTATAAAGTGGTCATTATCGTTGTGCTGCGTAAATTTGCAACTGTAGACGCTAATTTCAAGGGGTGGAGCAGTGATCTTTTTGTTTTCTTCTTGATTGAACGGCGCCGTTTACTTCGTTGAGACGAGTTATAGATCGAAGTTGGAGTAATTAGTCTGGGTTTAGGTTTAAGGAAATTGGGTTGCATCGGCATTCTTGGTCTATTTTTAAGGGAGCTTGGAAGATTGCTGAATGGTGTGATGTAACCTATTACACGGTGCTGAGTCGGTAATATTACGAATGCTCGAGCGAAAACTTTTGCTAGCTTGATGCATGCGGTTGGGATATAATTTGCTCCCAGTCAAAGAGCCGTCACAGGTGCCGATAAACGATATGGAAAACGTTTTATTTGGCGACGGCAGCTAGAGCTTTCCGCTCAGGCATGCATCAAATTCCAAGCGAGGTGAGAGAGCTCATCTCGCTTTTTTATAGCCGAACGTTTTTGAGTTCAATGAAAATCACGTAGTCGAGAGGCTAGGTGTTTTGTTGTGCCAAAAATGCAAGGCCTTACGTTCGAAGGAGACGAAATGAGTCACATAGCCATTCTCGCGTTAGCAGATGGAAGCGTTTTTCGAGGCACTGCAATTGGTGCTACGGGTTCCGCTAGTGGTGAGGTAGTTTTCAATACGGCAATGACCGGTTATCAAGAAATTCTGACTGACCCTTCCTATGCCGAACAGATTGTTACCCTAACTTACCCGCACATTGGAAATACGGGTTCAAACAGCGAGGATGAAGAATCGCAGAAAGTTTGGGCCAAGGGCTTGGTAATTCGTGATCTCCCCTTACTGGCATCAAACTTCCGCAGTAAAGAGAACCTCAGTGACTATTTAGTAAGGCACAATATTGTCGGTATTGCCGATATTGATACTCGCCGCTTGACTCGTATCCTTCGCGAGAAGGGTGCTCAGAGTGGTTGCATTGTTGCAGGTCAGTTCGCATCTGCAGAAGAGGCGATTGAAAAGGCAAAGGCATTCCCCGGTCTAAAGGGGATGGACCTTGCGAAAGAAGTGACTGCATCCAACGCCTTCAAGTGGGAAGTTGGTAGCTGGCAGCTTGGTAAAGGTTTTGTCTCGCCTGCTGAGAAACCATATAAAGTCGTCGCCTATGACTACGGTATCAAGCGCAACATTATGCGTATGCTCGTTGATCGTGGTGTAGAGCTTCGGGTTGTTCCAGCACAGACTCCAGCAAGCGAAGTCTTGGCAATGAAGCCAGATGGCGTATTCCTTTCCAACGGCCCTGGTGATCCAGAGCCATGTACTTATGCAATTGAAGCAATTCAAACGCTGCTAGAGCAGGACGATTTACCGATTTTCGGTATCTGCCTTGGGCACCAGCTACTGGCATTAGCGTCTGGCGCTAAAACCGAAAAGATGAAGTTCGGTCACCACGGTGCGAACCATCCAGTGCAAGTGCTTGAAACTAAGCAGGTAATGATTACCTCGCAAAACCACGGCTTTGCCGTTGATGAGAGTTCGCTGCCCGATAACCTCGTAGCCACTCACAAGTCATTGTTTGATGGTTCCCTTCAGGGTATACACCGTACGGATAAGCCAGCCTTTAGCTTTCAGGGTCACCCTGAAGCAAGTCCTGGTCCACACGATGCAGCACCACTATTCGACCACTTTATTGAGCTGATGGCTCAGCGCAAAGCATAACGGAGCGGGTATGCCAAAACGTACAGATATAAAAAGTATTTTGATCCTAGGTGCTGGTCCAATTGTTATTGGTCAGGCCTGTGAGTTCGATTATTCCGGTGCGCAGGCCTGTAAGGCGCTTCGTGAGGAAGGCTATCGAGTTATTCTAGTTAACTCTAACCCAGCAACTATCATGACCGATCCCGCCATGGCGGACGCAACATACATTGAGCCCGTTGAATGGCGCACCGTTGCCAAGATCATTGAAAAGGAACGCCCCGATGCGGTGTTGCCGACTATGGGCGGACAGACAGCGTTGAATTGTGCGCTCGCCTTGGCAGACAATGGTGTGCTTGAGAAGTTTGACTGTGAGCTAATTGGTGCAAGTCGTGATGCCATCAATATGGCCGAGGATCGTGAATTATTCGACCAAGCGATGAAGCGTATTGGACTTAAGTGTCCGCCAGCGGGTATTGCGCGAAACCTTGACGAAGCACGCGCCATTCGCGATCGCTTTGGCTTTCCAATTATTATTCGCCCATCGTTCACAATGGGCGGTTCAGGTGGCGGTATTGCCTATAACCGCGATGAGTTCGAAGAGATTTGTACTCGTGGTTTAGATCTCTCACCCACATCAGAACTGTTGATTGATAAGTCATTAATCGGTTGGAAAGAATATGAAATGGAAGTTGTTCGCGACAAGAACGACAACTGTATCATTATCTGTTCTATTGAAAACTTCGACCCGATGGGTGTCCACACGGGTGACTCAATCACCGTAGCTCCGGCGCAGACCTTAACTGATAAAGAATATCAGATCATGCGTAATGCCTCGGTAGCAGTGCTTCGTGAGATTGGCGTTGAAACCGGCGGCTCGAACGTACAGTTCGCGGTCAACCCTGAAAACGGTGATCTCGTGGTGATTGAAATGAACCCACGAGTCTCTCGTTCCTCGGCGTTGGCTTCTAAGGCGACGGGTTTCCCGATTGCAAAGGTTGCAGCCAAGTTAGCGGTGGGTTACACCTTAGATGAACTGCAGAACGACATCACTGGCGGAACAACCCCAGCTTCGTTCGAGCCGGCAATCGATTATGTTGTGACCAAGATCCCTCGCTTTACCTTTGAAAAGTTTGGTGATGCCGATGCGCGTTTGACCACCCAGATGAAATCAGTGGGTGAAGTTATGGCGATTGGACGTAGCTTCCAGGAATCATTCCAGAAAGCTTTGCGTGGCCTAGAAGTTGGCTCAGCAGGATTCGAAACGATCGTTGATATCGATGCACCAGATTTTGAATCGGTGATTCGCCGTGAACTTTCAACGCCAGGTGCTAACCGAGTTTGGTACTTAGGCGATGCCTTCCGTGCAGGTATGTCTGTGGCTGAAGTCTTCGAGCTGTCGTCAATCGACCCATGGTTCCTGGTTCAGGTAAAAGACATCATTGATACTGAGTTATCAATTAGCACGACGGCACTATCGAATATTGATAAAGACGCAATGTACTCGCTCAAGCGCAAGGGTTTCTCGGACTCTCGTCTGGCGACCTTGTTTGGTGTGACTGAGAAGCAATTCCGTCGTACCCGTCAAAAGATGAATATCCGCCCTGTTTACAAACGTGTTGATACCTGTGCGGCAGAGTTCTCTACCGCGACGGCTTACATGTACTCTACCTATGAAGAAGAGTGTGAGGCAGCACCAAGTGCTCGCGACAAGATTCTTGTTCTCGGTGGTGGGCCGAACCGAATTGGTCAGGGGATTGAGTTTGATTACTGCTGCGTACACGCTGCCTTAGCAATGCGTGATGACGGTTATGAAACCATCATGGTTAACTGTAACCCCGAGACGGTTTCAACCGATTACGACACGTCTGATCGTCTATTCTTCGAACCCGTAACACTTGAGGATGTGCTGGAGATCTGTGATCTCGAGCAACCCAAGGGAGTGATCGTTCAGTTCGGTGGTCAGACGCCATTGAAGTTGGCGCGCGAGCTGGAAGCGGCGGGTGTGCCAATTATCGGTACCACTCCCGAAGCGATTGATCGTGCAGAAGATCGCGAGCAGTTCTCGGATATGATTCAGCGTTTAGGCTTACGTCAGCCACGCAACGCAACGGTGCGCTCTATCGATGAGGCGGTTGTTCGCGCTGAAGAGATAGGCTATCCATTGGTGGTGCGTCCTTCCTACGTGTTAGGTGGCCGAGCTATGGAGATTGTCTACAGCGAGACGGAACTGCGAACTTATTTCCGTGAGGCGGTTGAAGTTTCGAATGATGCGCCAGTGCTTTTGGATCACTTCCTCAATGCGGCGATCGAAGTCGATATTGATGCAGTATCCGATGGCAAGACCGTTGTTATTGGTGCCATCATGCAGCACATTGAGCAGGCTGGTGTTCACTCCGGTGACTCAGCATGTTCGTTACCTCCTTACTCACTGCCAGCTAATGTGCAAGATGAAATGCGCGAAATGGTTAAGAGCATGGCGGTTGAACTGGGCGTGATTGGTTTGATGAACGTTCAGTTGGCCTATCAAGACGGCGAATGTTTCGTCATTGAGGTTAACCCGCGAGCATCACGAACGGTACCTTTCGTCTCTAAGTGTATTGGCACCAGCCTTGCGAAAGTTGCAGCACGCTGTCAGGCGGGTACATCACTCGCTGACCAGGGGTTCACCTCAGAAATTGTTCCGGATTACTTCTCAGTTAAAGAGGCAGTCTTCCCATTCAATAAGTTCCCGGGTGTTGATCCAATTCTTGGGCCTGAAATGAAGTCGACGGGTGAAGTAATGGGTGTGGGTGATACCTTCGCGGAGGCCTATGCGAAAGCTCAGCTTGGTGCGAGCGATGAAGTACCTACGGAAGGCGTCGCATTCCTATCAGTTCGTGAGCCAGATAAAGAAGGTATTGCTGGTATTGGTCGTGACTTAGTTGAACTAGGGTTTGAACTGGTTGCAACGCGAGGTACCGCGAAGGTACTTCAGGAAGCAGATATTCCGGTTCGTCTTGTTAATAAGGTTATGGAAGGTCGTCCAAACATTGTGGATATGATTCGCAACGATGAAATTACCATGATTATTAATACGACCGAAGGGCGTGTTGCGATTCGTGATTCAGCGTTAATTCGTTCGAGTGCTGAGATTCACCGCGTTTACTACACCACAACATTAGCTGGTGGCCGAGCTGTCTGTATGGCTCTTCAGCACAAAGGTGAAGTTCAGGTGCGTCGCTTACAGGACCTACATCGGAGTATTAAAGCATGAATAAGACTCCTATGACGGTGGAGGGCGCGCAGGCGCTCGAAACCGAGCTAGAGCGTTTGAAGAAGGTTGATCGCCCTACTATTATCAAATCTATTGCCGAGGCGCGTGAGCACGGTGATCTAAAGGAAAATGCTGAGTACCACGCTGCTCGTGAGCAACAGGGTTTCTGTGAAGGTCGAATTCAAGAAATTGAAGCGAAACTTTCCGATGCACAGATCATTGATATTAAGAAGATACCGGCAACGGAAAAAGTTATTTTTGGCGTGACGGTCACGATTATCAATGTGGATACGGACGAAGAGAAAACTTATCGTATCGTTGGTGAAGATGAAGCGAATCCTGCGGAAAATCGGATTTCTTATTCTTCACCCATTGCTCGTGGTTTGATTGGTAAAATGGTCGGAGATGTGGTGAACATCGAGACTCCAGCCGGTACGGTTGAGTTTGAAATCGATGCAGTTGTTCATTAATTGATATTCTCTCCGCTACAAAAAAAGAGCCTTAGGGGCTCTTTTTTTTGCTGCGAAAAACGAATAGCTCTTGATTAACACCGCTACTCATTTCGCTACGTTGTCGTGTTTAGCGAAGTAGGTTTGAAAGCTTCGGGTTTGGCTTTCGGGCTTCGCGGCAAATAAGAATGATCTTACCTATCGTTTGCACAAGCGTTGAATTGGTCTCAGCAACAACTGCGTTCGCGACTTCGGCGCGATCGATGCGCTCGGAGATGGCAAGTTTAACCTTGATCAGTTCGTGATCATTGAGCGCGCGATTTAGCTCGTTTAACACGCCTTCGGTCAGACCGTTTTCAGAGATCATGACGACCGGCTTTAGCTTGTGGCCAATTGCACGAAGTTGTTTTTTGCGTTGCTGTGTGAGTGTCATTAGTTAACTCTACTAGATTAATTTGATCGTTTGACGGCATTCTACATTAAAGCACAGGAAAGCGAACTAAGTGATTCGCCTGAGTCTCAATATTATGTGTTGGCGCAATACTCACCAGCGCTTCAATGATCCATGATCGATATACTATTCGTAAATTACTCTGAAGACACTGAATTTATTGGATTACCGAAGTAGTAAAAAAAGTAATTATAGCCGATACTTGAAAAACTAAGATCTAGACCCGATATAGTTGTTTAGATAACAACGCGATTTTTAATATCGCTCAACCTTGAGGATGTTTCTTTGAAAGATATGACTCGGACTATGGTGCTTTGGCTTGTAATTGTCACAGTGCTTTTCATGGTGCTGCAAAACTTTAGTAGTCCAACTACCAGTCAAGATATGGCCTACAGTGACTTCATTACTTCGGTTAAAGCAGGGCAGGTTGATGCTGTCACCTTCCAAGGTTCAGTCATTCGCGGAACGGATACCAGCGGTCAAGACTTTAAAGTTTTCATCCCTTATTACGATGACGCGCTAATGAATGACCTCTATAGCGCCAATGTGAAGGTAACAGGTGAGCCTGTAGAGCAGCCTGGAATCCTAGAGAATTTATTCTACTCAATACTCCCAGTGCTGATTATCGTCGCTGTGTTTATTTTCTTCATGCGCCAGATGCAGGGCGGCGGTGGCGGCAAGGGCGGCCCAATGAGTTTTGGTAAATCCAAAGCACGCCTGCTGAGCGAAGATGAAATCAAAACAAGTTTTGCCGATGTGGCGGGTGTTGATGAAGCTAAGGAAGAAGTTTCTGAGCTCGTTGAATATCTGCGAGATCCTAGCAAGTTCCAACGCTTAGGCGGCAAGATCCCTCGTGGTGTTCTAATGGCTGGTCCTCCAGGTACCGGTAAAACTCTGTTGGCGAAAGCAATCGCCGGTGAGGCTCGCGTACCATTTTTCTCCATCTCAGGTTCAGATTTCGTTGAGATGTTCGTCGGTGTAGGTGCCTCACGTGTCCGTGATATGTTCGAACAGGCGAAGAAGCGAGCGCCTTGCATCATCTTTATCGATGAAATTGATGCAGTGGGTCGCCATCGTGGCGGCGGCGTAGGCGGCGGTAACGATGAGCGCGAACAAACGCTTAACCAGCTGTTGGTCGAAATGGATGGTTTTGAGGGTAATGAAGGGGTAATCGTCATCGCGGCGTCTAACCGTCCTGATGTGCTCGATTCGGCATTACTTCGTCCTGGTCGATTTGACCGTCAGGTGTTTGTTGGCTTGCCAGATATTCGTGGTCGCGAGCAAATTCTCCGCGTACACCTTAGAAAGACACCGGTGTCGGATAATGTGAATGTTCCCGTTATTGCTCGTGGTACCCCGGGTTTCAGCGGTGCCGATTTAGCTAACCTCGTTAACGAAGCTAGCCTATTCGCAGCGCGTATGAACAAACGTTTGGTGACAATGGATGAGTTCGAAAGAGCGCGAGACAAGATCATGATGGGCGCTGAGCGCAAATCGATGGTGATGTCCGACTCGGAGAAGATAAATACCGCGTACCATGAAGCCGGTCACGCGATTATTGGACGACTCGTGCCGGATCACGATCCTGTTCATAAGGTCTCTATTATTCCGCGTGGGCGTGCATTGGGTGTTACTCAGTTCTTACCGGAAGAGGATAAGTACTCGATTTCTAAGCGCGGCTTGGAGTCGCAGATTTGTGCGCTGTTTGGTGGTCGTATTGCCGAAGAGATGACGCTGGGCTTTGACGGCGTGACCACGGGTGCTCAAAATGATATCGAGCGAGCCACTGCACTAGCAACCAATATGGTGACCAAGTGGGGCCTTTCCGAGAAATTGGGGCCATTGAATTACGCTGGAGACGAAGCGCAAGCTCAGCAGGGACAGCAGCCGCGAGTCTCGGGTGAAACGGCAAAGGCCATTGATAGCGAGGTTCGTCGGATTACTGATTCCTGTTACGAGCGAGCGTCGACGATCTTGAAAGAGAATCGCGATATTCTTGAATCAATGAAAGACGCGTTGATGGAATATGAAACCATTGATTCGCTTCAGGTTGATGACTTAATGGAGCGAACCGCGGTACGCCCTCCTAGTAATTGGGAAACGCAGTCTGAGGCTAAAGGATATGGCGCGGCGCCAAGTGATGAATTTGACGGTGAGGAGCCCGAGCCGACGAGCGACGATGCTTCGGACGGCGAAGAGTCTAAATAATGCAAAAATGCTTCTGAAAGGAAGCATTTTTTTTAGAGGATAATAATGCATAACGCCTTTTTAAAAACTACACCTCAAGTCATGGCGATTCTTAATGTGACTCCGGATTCGTTCTCCGACGGCGGCTTGCTATTCAAGGGCTCCGCTATCAATAATGGCTTACTGCTTGATACGGTTGCGCAGCTCGTCACTGATGGCGCAGATATCATTGATGTCGGAGGGGAGTCAACTCGTCCAGGGGCTTCGGCTGTGGCAGTGCAGGAAGAATTGGATCGAGTTTTGCCAGCTGTAGAGGCTATTAAGGCCAACTTCGATGTCGCTGTGAGCGTTGACTCAAGTACCCCTGAGGTAATGACGGGAAGCGCTTTACTGGGTGCTGACATGCTCAACGACGTCCGTGCCTTTACGCGTGAAGGAGCGCTGGCCGCCGCAGCCAACTCCCAGCTACCTATTTGTATTATGCATATGCAGGGTACCCCTAACACCATGCAAATTTCCCCGCAGTATGATGATGTATGCAGCGAAATTCTGGATTTTCTTATCGCTCGTAGAGCGGATGCTGTTATTGAAGGAGTGGCGGCTGAGCGAGTGTGGCTAGATCCCGGCTTCGGCTTTGGTAAAACGCTGGAGCACAATCTTGATCTGATGAGGCATCTCCCAAAACTAGCCGAAGAAGCTCCACTGCTAATTGGCGTCTCTAAGAAGCGAATGATCGGCGATGTAACCGGAAGGGACGTGGATGAAAGAGTGGTCGGTAGTGCGCTATTCGGCTATCATGCTTTGCAAAATGGCGCGAGAATTCTTCGGGTTCACGACGTTAAATCGACTCGCGACGCAATTGCTACATTTATCGCGCTCGATCAACCGGAATATAAATAGGGTAGGTTTATATGTCTAGAAAGTACTTTGGTACCGATGGTGTTCGCGGTCGCGTTGGGGAATTCCCGATCAACCCTGAATTTGTCATGAAGCTCGGCTGGGCTGCCGGTAAGGTATTCATGCAACAGCGAGGCGATCGCCGCCCTTTGATTTTGATTGGCAAAGATACCCGTTCATCCGGTTATATGTTTGAGTCAGCGCTCGAGTCTGGGCTGATCGCGGCGGGAGTAGATGTAGGTTTGCTCGGCCCCATGCCAACTCCTGCTATTGCCTACTTGACTGAGACTTTCAACGCCATGGCGGGCATTGTCATTAGTGCTTCGCACAACCCTCACTATGATAACGGCATTAAATTCTTCTCAAGTGTTGGTCAGAAATTGCCCGATGAGGTTGAATCTGCCATTGAAGCAATGATCGACGAAGAAATGAGAGTGGTTGATTCAGCAGACCTCGGGCGAGCATCGCACGTTACTGATGCCGGTGGTCGTTATGTCGAATTTGCAAAGTTCACAGCGCCAAGAAACTTCTCCCTTCAGGGAATGAAAATCGTAGTCGATTGCGCACACGGTGCGGCGTATCAAGTTGCTCCTAAAGTCTTACTTGAGCTAGGTGCCGAAGTTATCAGTATTGGCAACAAACCGGATGGTCGTAACATTAATGAAGGCGTTGGCTCTACCTATCCTTCGGAGATTCGAGCCAAGGTGGTTGCGGAGGGCGCGGATCTTGGTATCGCACTCGATGGCGATGCAGATCGGTTGATTATGGTGGACCACAACGGAGAGTTGCTTGATGGCGATGATATTCTCTATGTCTTGGCTCGTTATAATTACGAGCGTGGCTTAGTTTGTGATGGCGTGGTGGGAACCTTGATGTCTAACATGGGTTTAGAGATCGCAGTGAAGAAAATGGGTATGGGTTTTGTTCGGACTCAAGTCGGCGACCGTTACGTAATCGAAGCGATGAAGACGAATAATTGGCCTATCGGCGGCGAGTCTTCAGGCCACATTATCTGTTCCAATGTTCAGAGTACGGGTGATGGTCTCGTGGCGTCTCTTCAGGTGTTAGTAGCGATTCGTTCCCTCGAGATGAGTTTGGCTGACGCCAAAGTCGGGATGACGCGCTACCCCCAGCGGATGATTAACGTCTCCGTAGGGCGAATTTCCGCCCTGGACTCAACTAAGTCAATCTGGAATGCGGTAGAAGCCAGTGAGCAGGCATTGGGCGACCGTGGGCGTGTGTTGTTGCGCCCATCAGGTACCGAGCCACTAATTCGCGTGATGGTTGAAGCTGAGACTCAAGAATTAGTGGATGAGCATGTAGAAGGTCTTGCTGATATAGTTCGCGCTTCACTTAGCTAAGTTGTTGAAAAGTTTAAAAAATTCTTGTCAGTTTGAGTGCGCTGTTATAAGATTCGCGCCATTGGCTGATTCATCGGAGATGGATAGTTATGAGACTTAAATACGTACTTGGAAATTGGAAGCTTCACAATCAATGCCGGGACATCGAGGCGTGGATATCAGCTTTTAATTACACTCCAAAGCAAGGTGTTAAAGTAGGTGTTTCTCCAACTTTTGCTTATTTAGGCATGATGAGAGGGCGGTTAGAAGACTTCATGATTGGAGCTCAAGATGTGAGCCAATTTAATGAAGGTGCTTTTACCGGTGAAGTTTCAGCAGCGATGCTAAGCGACCTCAATGTTGGCTTCTGCTTGGTTGGACACTCTGAACGACGACAGCTTTTTGGTGAAACAAACGAAAAAGTTGCCGATAAGGTGAAAGGCCTATTGTCTCAGGGGATAATTCCTGTAATATGCTGCGGCGAATCGCAAGCGGAATACGAAGCTGGTCAAGCGAAAGAAGTTATTCGGGCTCAGTTGGGCGCCGTCTTTAGTCAAATAGAAAGCAATCAGTTTTTAAAGGTTGTTGTGGCTTACGAGCCAGTGTGGGCTATTGGTACAGGTTTGACAGCCACGCCGAAAGTGGCACAAGAGATTCATCATTTCATTCGTCAGTTTGCGAGTGAAAAATTTAGCCCGGATGCGGCACAAAGTCTGTCCATCTTGTACGGTGGCAGCGTTAACGAACAAAATGCGGCAGAGCTTTTTGCTCAGCCTGATATTGACGGGGGTTTAGTCGGCGGAGCATCGCTGAAGCCTTCATCGTTCAATCAGATTATTGAGGCATTAAGCTAAATGGAACAATTGTTAATCATAGTTTTTGTTGTTGTAATTGTAGCGCTAGTAGCGTTGATTATGCTTCAGCAAGGTCGTGGTGCAGATGCTGGTGCTTCATTTGGCGCCGGTGCTTCACAGACAGTTTTTGGTAGCTCGGGTTCAGGTAATTTCCTGACACGGACTACCACAATTCTAGCGTTCGTATTTTTTGCAGTAAGTCTTTCATTGGCGTACATCGCGAACCAAAAGAGTCAAGTTCAGAGTTCAGTAGTTCCTGAGATTCAGGAAGTTCCTAGCGCTGACGCTGACGTACCTGTAATGGCTGATGACTCATCTGACGATGACGAAGCACCAGAGGTTCCTCAGTAGTAAATTAGCCGAAGTGGTGGAATTGGTAGACACGCTATCTTGAGGGGGTAGTGAGCTATGCTCGTGCGGGTTCAAGTCCCGCCTTCGGCACCATATAAAAATCCAGTTTGATGCGGGATGGAGCAGTCTGGTAGCTCGTCGGGCTCATAACCCGAAGGTCGTTGGTTCGAATCCAGCTCCCGCTACCAATTTTAAGATGGTGGTTTTAGATAGAGTGCCCGGTCGGGCTCAGCTTTCAATCGGCGCAGCCGCTGAAGGTCGATGGTGTTAAGCCAGCTCCCGCTGCTAATTTTTACTTGGTAGTCTGATTGAAAGGTCAGTTGTGAAAAGTCCGAAAGGATGAAAGTTTTTGATGCGGGATGGAGCAGTCTGGTAGCTCGTCGGGCTCATAACCCGAAGGTCGTTGGTTCGAATCCAGCTCCCGCTACCAATTTTAAGATGGTGGTTATAGATAGAGTGCCCGGTCGGGCTCAGCTTTCAATCGGCGCAGCCGCTGAAGGTCGATGGTGTTAAGCCAGCTCCCACTATTAGGTTTAGAGTGGTAGATTGTGTTAAGGCTCAGTTTTTGATGATGAGTCGATACCTGAAAAGTAGTACATCGCCTTAGTCTGTAAGACGAATGTTGATGAAGCTACGATAGGTCGTTTTGTTAGATTGTCAGTGTGTTAGTGATTCCTCTGGGTTGACTAGTGGAGCTAATCGCTTATAATTCTCACCAGTTTGATGCGGGATGGAGCAGTCTGGTAGCTCGTCGGGCTCATAACCCGAAGGTCGTTGGTTCGAATCCAGCTCCCGCTACCAATTTTAAGATGGTAGTTTTTAGATAGAGTGCCCGGTCGGGCTCAGCTTTCAACCGGCGCAGCCGCTGAAGGTCGATGGTGTTAAGCCAGCTCCCGCTACCAATTTTAAGATGGTAGTTTTTAGATAGAGTGCCCGGTCGGGCTCAGCTTTCAACCGGCGCAG